>CAYOAY010000046.1:0-9901 GCA_964402155.1 uncultured Muribaculaceae bacterium
TTTTCAACAAAAAATAGACATTTTTATAATTTACAACTGAAAAAGTCGGGTTATAACATTTTTTTATAAAATTTAAACATTATTTTAAAAATTCTTCTATTATTTTACATATTTTTTCATCTTTAATATCTTTTATTTTATCTCTTAATATTTTTTCTTTATTATATAAGTTTAATTTTTCTTCATAAAAAAGTAATTTTTCTTCTGTATTTTTAATATGTTTATGCACTGCATTACGACTTATATTATAATTTAAAGCTATTTCTCCTAAAGATAAATTATCAAAATAATAATCTTCAAAATATCTTTTATTATCTTCACTTAATAATTCCCCATAATAATCATATAAAATTATTAATTGTTCTCTTTTATTCATCTTTAATCATATCCTTAAATAAACCATATATATATTTTTCTATATCAAAATCTTGTAAATCTTCTTCTTTTTCGCCAAGACCTATATATCTAACTGGAATACCTACTTCATCTTTTATAGCTAAAACTATACCACCTTTTGCCGT
The DNA here is from genome assembly GCA_964402155.1 of uncultured Muribaculaceae bacterium. Taxonomy (GTDB): domain Bacteria; phylum Bacillota_I; class Bacilli_A; order RF39; family UBA660; genus Aphodocola. Next base: position 522 of record CAYOAY010000046.1, read on the forward strand.
ACCATCTAACTTAGTTAAAACAATACCTGTTAAATTAGTAATTTCTTTAAATGATTTAGCTTGACTAATACCATTTTGACCAGTTGTTGCATCAATTACTAAAAAAGTTTCATGAGGTGAATTTGGTATTAATCTATTTCCAATAGTATTAATTTTTTCAAGTTCTTTCATAAGATTAACTTTATTTTGTAATCTACCCGCAGTATCTATTAAAACTACATCATAATTTTCATCTCTAGCTTTTTCTAAACCTTTATATACAACACTTGCTGGATCAAGAGTTTTATCATCACTAACAACAGCACAACCTACTTTTTCACCCCAAGTAATTAATTGTTCTTTAGCTCCTGCTCTAAATGTATCTGCTGCAACTAACAATACTTTTTTACCTTGTTTTTTAAATTTTGAAGCCATTTTAGCTATTGTAGTTGTTTTACCAACTCCATTTACACCAACAAAAAGTATTACAGTTGGTCCATCTAAATTATAATTGATTTTATTAGATAATATATCATCATTTACATATATTATAAATAACTCATCTACTATTATTTCAGTTAACATATTAGGATCTTTTATACTTTCTTTAGCAACTCTTTTTTGAAGTTTATCCATAAAATTCATAACTGTATTAACGCCAATATCAGCATTAATTAATAATTCTTCAAGCTCTTCAAAATAATTTTCATTTATTTCACTATATTCTTTAGATAAATTAGCTAATTTATTAACAAAACCCTTTCTTGTCTTAGAAAGACCTTTTTCATAAGTTTCTATGCTTTTATCTTCTTTTTTAATATCTTCCTTTTTAAAAACATTTTTTATTTTATCAAATAATTTCATTTATAACTCCTTACTTTATTTTTCCATATTTTTTATTATCTTTATTATTTTTTACTTCTTCTAATATATCATCTACTCCATCAAAATAATTTAATATATCCGAAAATTCATATGAATAATGATCAACTATAAAATTTCTTTTATGAATTTCTTTTAATATATAATTTAAAATATTATTATTTAAATGTCTACCACTTATAAGTAAACTATTTAGAAATTTTTTATCAAGTAATTTATTTAAAATAATTCCTATCATACCAGAAAACTCATTTTTACTATTTTTAATTACATAATGAAATAGATTATTTTTATCTGTTATATCAAGTATTATTGAACCATAATTATTTGAAAATAAATCACTACTATTATTTTCGATTTTTAAGCTTAACTCAGCAATACTATCTATACTATTAAAATTATCTTTATTACTTAAATCCTTTTTTATTATACTTAATATATTTTTTGTATTTAAAAGATTTTCATCTAATACGTTATAAATTACAATACCATAAATATTATGTTTATCATAAATATCACTTAATAATTGAAATTCTTTTAAAGTTAATTTAAAATCTTTTGATATATTCTTATCTTTATTATATAAATTATTATAATAAGAAGATTTTTCTTTAAAGAAATTTAATACTCTATTATTTGTATAAATATTTTTTATTTTACTATTAAATAAATTAGCAAAATCATAACTAAATAGTTCATCACCTAACTCATTTAACAAAATAGCTACTATATAATCTGATATATTATCATATTCTTCTAAAAACAAATCTTTTATTTTTCCATCTAAATAAGCATGTTTATAAGAATCTTTTATTTCTCTTCTTTTTTTACCATCTAAAAAAGCAAAAGAATTAAAATTCTTAATTTCAGCAGCATCTAACTCATTTATTTTTAAATAATAATCTTCACACGTTTTTTCTAAATATAATAATTCTTTTAAATCTTCAAATAATTTGCTTTTCTTATAATTATTATCTTTCTTTTTATTTACTTCTATTATAACATCATATAAAGCTAGCAATATTTCATTATATCTCATAATAATATATTCCTTTCAAAAACACTAATATTATATCAAACAATAGACAAAAGTTCAAAAAAATAGTATAATTTTATTCGTTAATTCTTATTTACTAATAAAAAGAAAGGAGATAAAAAAATAATAAATGAAAATTATAAATGAAAAAGATGCTGAAACGCTAGTATTTTCTTTAGGGGGACTTGGCGAAGTTGGTAAAAATATGTACTGCGTTATGCATGAAGATGAAATAATTATAATTGATGCAGGTGTAATGTTTCCAAAAGACGATTTAATGGGAATTGACTATGTTATACCAGATTTTACTTTTTTAAAGAAGCATGAAGACAAAATTAAAGCACTATTTATAACTCATGGTCATGAAGATCATATAGGAGGTATTGCGTTTTTATTGCAAACAGTTAATATACCTTGTATATATGCACCAAATCAAGCTTATGGGCTTATAAAAAGAAAACTGCAAGACAGAAATATTAGCTATGATAATTTAAAAATTTATAAAGAAGATACTATAGTTAAATTTAAGCATTTGAAAGTAGAGTTTTTTGCAACAACACACTCTATTCCAGATTCACATGGTATTATAATAAATACTCCTAATGGTAAAATAGTTGAAACAGGAGATTTTAAATTTGATTTAACTCCTATTGGACCTATGAGTAACATTCATAAAATGTCTGATACTGGTAAAAGTGGTGTAAGACTTTTAATGAGTGAATCAACCAATGCTTTATCTAAAGGTTTTTCTATGAGTGAATCAAAAGTTGAAGAAGAATTACAAGAAATATTTGAAAAAACTAAAGGGAGAATTATAATTGCAACTTTTGCATCAAATATATATAGATTAAAACATATAGTTGAAACTTGTAAAAAGAATAATAGAAAAATAGCTTTATTTGGACGAAGTATGGAAAATAATATTGAAATATCAATTAATGGTGGATATATAAAGGATGATAAAATATTTGTATCAACTGACGTTGCTAATACTCTAAAACCTGAAGAAATATGTCTTTTATGTACTGGTTCTCAAGGTGAACCACTTGCTGCTTTATCTAGAATAGCAAATGGTACACATAAACAAATTAAACTAAGACCAACAGATACAGTTGTTTTCTCGTCTAATCCAATACCAGGTAATAATTATTCTGTTGCTAAAACAATTAATGCACTATATCTTCAAGGTGTTGAAGTATTTGTTAATAATTCTGAAAATGAAATACATACATCAGGTCATGGTAATGAAGAGGAATTAAAGCTTATGATACGTTTAATAGAACCTGAGTATTTTATGCCTATTCATGGTGAATATAGAATGCTTAAACGTCATCAAGATATTGCTATAGATTGTGGTATAGAAAAAGAAAAAACATTCTTACTTCAAAATGGTGATGTTCTAGCTATGAATAAAAAAGAAATTAGAAAAGCTGGAAATATAGGTGCTGATGATATATATGTTGATGGAAATAGAATTGGTGATATTAAAAATGCTGTTATAAGAGATAGAAAAATAATGGCTAACGATGGTATTTTAGTTGCTATTTGTAATATAAATATGAATAGTCATAAATTACTTGGAAAAGTAAATATAGTAACTAGAGGATTTATTTTAGTTAACGAAAATGAAGAATTATTAAGTAAAATTGAAAGTGTTGCTACAAACACTGTTAATAGAGAATTAACAAAAAATCAAGTTAACTATAATGAATTAAAAGGACAAATAATAGCTGATTTAATTACCTTTATTTATGAAAAAACTGGTAGAAGGCCTATTATTATGCCAGTATTATTAGATATCAAAAAATAACCTATAAGGAATTTACCTTATAGGTTATTTTAATACTATATAGATTCTTTTTCTTGTTTTTTATCATCTTTAATTTTTTCTTTTGTTAATACATCTTTTCTAGATAAATTTAATTTACCATTTTTATATCCTGTTGCTTTTACAATTATTTCATCACCAACAGATACTATATCGCTTGTTTTAACTACCCTTTTATCTGATAATTGAGAAATATGTACTAATCCTTCACAACCTTCCCAAAGTTCAACAAAACATCCTAACTCTTCAATTACTTTAACAACATGTCCTACATAATTTTTACCAATTTCTACTTCTTTAACCACATTTTTAATCATATCAGCTGTTTTATCTATTATTTCTTTATTACTATGATAAATAATTACTCTACCATCTTCTTCTATATCAACTTTAACAGCATTCATATCAGTTACAGTATCAACATTAGATGCTTCTAAAATAATTTTAGTAATCATCTCTCCGCCTTTTCCAATAACATCTTTAATCTTTGCAGGATCAATTGTAAATGTTAAAGTCTTTGGAGCATATTTTGAAACTTCACTTCTTGGTTTACTAATTTGTTTAGTAATAACTTTTAATATCTCAAGTCTTGCTTTTTTAGCTTGCGCTAAAGCTTCTTTTAATATTTCTTTTGTTATGCCTTTAATTTTAATATCCATTTGAAGTGCACAAATACCATCTTTTGTACCAGCAACTTTAAAGTCCATATCTCCTAAATGATCTTCCATACCTTGAATATCAGTTAAAATAGTATAATCATCTGAATCTGTAATAAGACCCATAGCAATACCTGCAACTGGAGCTTTAATTGGTACACCTGCGGCCATAAGAGCCATACATCCTGCGCATATAGAAGCTTGAGAAGATGAACCATTAGATTCTAATATTTCAGATACAACACGTATTGTATAAGGAAATTCTTCTTCTGATGGAATTACTTGTAAAAGAGCCCTTTCGCCTAATGCGCCATGACCTATTTCACGTCTTCCTGGAGCACCATAACGCCCTGTTTCACCAACTGAAAATTGTGGAAAATTATAATGAAGCATAAATCTTTTTTGATCTTCTGGAGATAATCCATCAATTATTTGGTGTTCTCCTAATGCACCTAATGTAACAACCGACAAACTTTGAGTTTCACCACGTGTAAATAATGCAGAGCCATGTGTTCTTGGAAGTAAATCTATATCAGTTGAAAGTGGTCTTATCTCAGTCATCCCTCTTCCATCAGCTCTTTTTTTCTCTTTAACAACTATCTTTCTAAATACTTCATATTCAACTTCTTCTAAACATAATCTAACTTTAATTAATAATTCATTTAATTCTTCTTTATCTAAACTTTCATTTTCATATTCAAACTTTTGCACTACATCTTCTTTTATTTTATCAATTGCAGCATACTTTTCTAATTTATCTTTAATACGCATTGCTCTATCAAATGGTTCTTTAGATAAAGTATATATTTCATCTTTAAGTTCATCAGTTATCTCAAGAACTTCATACTCCATTTTTTCTTTACCAACTTCTTTAATTATTTTATCTTCAAACTTAACCAGTTCTTTAATTGCATCATGACCAAACATTAAAGCATCAAGCATATCATCTTCACTTGCTTCTTTTGCACCAGCTTCAACCATATTAATTGCAGATGATGTACCAGCAACAGTTAAGTCAATATCACTTTTATCTAATTCTTCTACTGTTGGATTAATAACAAATTTACCATCTACTCTTCCTACCTTAACACCTGCAATTGGACCATCAAAAGGCACTTTGCTAATAGATGTTGCAATAGAAGAACCAAGCATTGCAGTAAGTTCTGGTGAATTATCAGGATCAACAGATAAAATAGTATTTACTATTTGCACTTCATTTCTAAAATTTTCTGGAAATAAAGGGCGCATTGGTCTATCTATCATTCTTGCAGCTAATGTTGCAGCATCCGTTGGCCTTCCTTCTCTTTTAATAAACCCACCTGGTATTTTTCCTACTGAATATAATTTTTCTTGATATAATACCATAAGTGGAAAAAAATCAGATAAAATATTAGCTGTTTTACTAACACATACAGTAGATAAAACAACCGTATCACCATATCTAACAAGTACAGCCCCATCAGCTTGTTTAGCAAGACTTCCTATTTCAACTGTTAAATTTCTTCCTCTAAATTCTGTTTCAAATATTCTTTTTTCCATACTAATTCTCCTTTTACATAAAAAGACACCCAAAAAAGAGTGCCTACTTTTTTAATATTTTATTTTCTTAAGCCTAAGCTTTTAATTAATTCACGATATCTATTAATATCACTTTTCTTTAAGTAATTAAGTAAGTTTCTTCTTTTACCAACTTTAATTAATAGACCCCTTTTTGAGTGGAAATCATGAATGTTTTCTTTTAAGTGTTCTGTTAAAACATTTATTTCTTTTGTTAAAACTGCAATTTGAACTTCTGGAGAACCAGTATCTCCTTCATGAGTTGCATATTTCTTAATAATTTCTTGTTTAACTTCTTTTTTTAACATCTTAAATCCTCCTTTATTTAATAATTCGCCATAAACCAAGCTGTGGGATGGAGCATTCCAGCAACCTCGTTTTGGTAACAGTAATAATATACATTAATTTACAAATTTATGCAAGTATATTTATAAATATTTGTAAAGTTTATTTTAATTTATCCATCCTTTTCATATCAATTATAGATATTTGTAGTTTTGAAAACCTCTTTTCTACTTTTCCATATATTAAGTAAATACCAGGTGCTACTATATTAAAAAATTTATTATAAGTTCTTGGAAACATAACAAGCTCTATATTACCTTCTAAATCACTAGCATTCAAAAACATCATTTTTTCATTTGTTTTAGTATCTATTTCTTTTTTTCTTTCTATATATAAAACAATATTTATGCATTTATCAAAATATCTGTCTAACATATTAGTTGTAATACTTTTGTCATTGATATATCTACTTGTTGGATGATTACTTATATAAAACCCATATATTGCCAATTCATGCTTAGTAAGTTCTTCTTTACTATATTCTTCATAAACTTTTATATCTGGCTTTAAAACCATATCATAATCTAAATCATTACATAACTCTGCATAATTAATAAAAGTACTTAAATTTTCTATTAAAGTTCTTCTATTTATACCAAAAGAATCTAAAGCACCAGATAATATTATATTTTTAATTACATCACTACCTAGTTTATAACATCTTCTAATAAAATCTAAAGCATCAATAAATTCTTTATTATTAACTCTTTCATCTACAATTCGCTTTGCAGTTAATAAACCAACACTTCTTATAATAGATAAAGGTAAAAATAATTTATTGCCCTCTATTTCATATTTATTAGTAGATATATTTATATTTGGTTTTTCTATATCAACTAATAACCTTTTACATTCATTAATAGATGACTTAGTTTTAGAAATAAGTCCTATATTATTATTTAATATTTCTTTTTCAAAATATAATGGATAATTAGCCTTTAAATATGCTATTTTATAACCTAATATAGCATAACTTACAGAATGAGCTTTATTAAAACCATAATTAGCAAATTTTAATATTAAATTATAAACCTCTTCTAATATGTTTTTATTATATCCTTTATTAATACCACCTTCTATAAATTCTTCTTTATATGATAGTAGCACATCTTCTTTTTTCTTACTCATAGCTCTTCTTAATTCATCAGCCTTAGCATAAGAAAAACCTGCCATTTTACTTGCTATTTGCATTATTTGCTCTTGATATATAATTATTCCATAAGTATCTTTTAATATATCTTTTAAATCTTCATGAATATAAGATACTTTTTCTTTATTATTTTTTCTTAAAATATATTTATCTATATTATCCATAGGGCCAGGTCTAAAAAGAGCTACAGCAGAAATTAAATCATTTATATTAGTTGGTTTCAAATTAGAAATAAACCTTCTCATTCCCAATGATTCAAATTGAAATATTCCATCTAAATTATCATTTAAAAATAAATCATATGTTTTTTTATCATCAAGTTTTATATCATTAAAATTTATATTACCTATACTATTAATTATTTTATCTACTAAAGTTAAATTCTTAAGTGATAAAAAATCCATCTTTAAAAAACCTAAATCTTCTATATAATTCATTGTATATCCACATAGGTAACTACCATCACTATTAAGTATAAGAGGTACATAATCTCTTAATTTCTTATTTGAAATTATAATTCCCGCAGCATGAATAGAAGTATGTCTTTTAAGTCCTTCTAAATGAAGAGCTATATCATAAACTTTTTGTAATTTTTCATCATCTTTTAATATTTTCTTTACATTTATATTATTAAGTTGATACCTTAGATCTTTTTTATCATCAAAATTATTAAGCAAATTATCTAATTTAAATGCAGATATATCAAATATTCTTGCAACATCTCTAATTACTTGCTTAGATAATAAATTAGAAAAAGTAACTATTTTACTTACATAATCTTTTCCATACTTTTCAGTTACATATTTTATTACATCATCTTTTTTTTCTGCATCAAAATCAATATCAATATCTGGCATAGTAACTCTATTAGGATTTAAAAATCTTTCAAATAATAAATTATATTTAATAGGATCTATATCTGTTATACCAAGTGTATATGATATTAAGCTTGATGCAGCAGATCCTCTTCCAGGACCTACCATTATATTATTTTTCTTAGCATATTTTACATAATCCCAAACAACTAAAAAATAAGAACAAAATCCCATTTTCTTAATTATAGAAAGCTCATATTTTAATCTTTCTACATACTTTATTGAAATATTATTATTAAGTCTCTTTTTTAAACCCGTAATACATAAATTAGTTAAATATTCTTCTGGATTAGAATTAACACAACTATTATAAACAGGTAATAAATCATCCCTTTTATAAATATCTATATTGCACAAATTACTTATATTTTCTATTATCTTAATACTATCTAAGTCCATATCAAGTTTTAAGTAGACATCTTTTTCTATAAAATCTTTATCATTAATTTTATATAAATATTTTAAATATTTTTCATCTTCTTTATCTAAACATAAAGTTTTTTTTATATAAACTTTATTTTCATGTATATTATCTTTTTCTTCTTTATTTTCATAGCCTATATATAAACTATTAGCATGTAATTTTATATCATCTTTTTTTTCAATATAAGAATATGGCAATATAACTACTAAATCATCTAAATAACTAAATAATATTTCATCATTTAATTTATTTTCACTTATAAGTGTAGATATATTACATAAGTTTTGATAACCATGATAATTTTTAGCATATAATAAAAGAATATAATCTAATTTAACTTCAAGACCTATTATAGGTTTTATATTATTTTTTATACACTTAGTATAAAACTCCATTGTTCCACATAAATTATCATCACATATAAAAGCAGTTTTTATATTATTTTCTTTATATAAATTAATTAAATCATCTATTTTTATTAAACTAGATAATAAAGTATAATCAGTTTTAATCCATAAAGGTGAATAATTCATAAACATCACTTTCTTTCTAATATTATTTTACTACAAATAACATTTTTTTCCTATTTTAATTGTCAATAATTTAGGAAAATGTCTCAAATTTTTTTAAACATTAACGGGAAATATT
>CAYOAY010000047.1:0-5951 GCA_964402155.1 uncultured Muribaculaceae bacterium
ACTGCATATCTATGCTTTTTTGTCAATTATTTTTTTGACCGAAACTCAAAATAAATTGATATTTTATATAAAATGTGCATAAAAATAAAATATAAATGCACAAATTAAATTTGCATGTTATAATAAAAATAGAATAAGAAGGTGATAGTATGGATAAAGATTTTTTATTGTTAAAAGAAGTAGCTAGAAAGTTAGCCGATGAACAAAAAATAAGTAAATATGTAAGGTGTGGACACGTAGCTTGTGCACTTTTAACTAGTAAAGGTAATATATATACTGGTATATCAATTAATGCAAAGTGTGGAATAGGATTTTGTGCAGAACATAGTGCAATTGCAGATATGCTAAAAGCTGGTGAAAAAGAAATTATAAAGCTTGTATCATCAAGCTGTAAAAACGTTGTCGTTCCATGTGGTAGATGTTTAGAATTTATAAGACAATTAAGTGAAGAAAATATAAATACCAAAGTATTAATAAAAAATGATGAAATAAAAAAAGTAGATGAACTACTTCCTATAAGATGGAACTATGATGAGCTATAATATTCTTCTAAAGTTAAATTATTTTTTCTTAAATATTTAGCAAGTTCTTTTCCCACATATCTTATATGATAAGGATTATAATCATATCCTGTTACTTTTTCTTTTCCTTTAGGATATCTTATTATAAAACCATAAAGATATAAAATATTTTCTAAATATTTATACTCATCACTATTATAATTATTATCTAATAATTTAAAATCAAATGATAAGCCTAAATTATGTTCTGTTTGACCTTTATTTGGTATAAAAGTTTTATCTAAAGAAGAATTATATATCATAGATGATAAATCAAAAGATATATAACCAGATATAATATTTATATTATATCCTCTTTTTGATAATTCTTTTTTTAATTTTAAATAATTAAAATAAGTTTCTTTTTCAAGCTTTATTCCATAATATGAATTATCTTTTACCGTAACTAAATCATAATTTTTTAAATCATCTTCGCTAATAGGATTAGCTTTATTAACAATAATAGAATATTTATCAAATTTTTTTTCAATTTTCAATAAGTTTTTGCTATAAATATTTGTTTTTTCAATATTTATTATTTCGTTTTTAGTATTTGGTATTAAACCTTTAATTTTAGATATTTTATTTATCTTGTAATTATTTAATAAAAATAATGATATAGATAAAAATACAGTAATTAAAATACCAGATAAAAATATTTTATGTGATAAAGAAGTTTTAGTAGATGAGTTTAACGCTTTTTTTAATAAAACTTTATCTTCATCACATTCAAATAAAAATTCAGTTTTATTATAATTTGTCTTATTATTTTCCATATATATCACCTATGCTTACTTAATTGTACCATAAAACTTAGAAAAATACATGAATTATTATAAAATAAATAATAATATGCTATAATTAAGTTATAGGATGTGAAAAAATGAAAGAAAATTTATATGAAGCAAGTAAAATTAAGATTGAAAATAAGGTTAATGAAATTCTTGATAAAGAAATAGAAAAATATAAAGATAATGAATTTATTAAAGAATGCATGGAAGAATTAAAAAGATTATCTTCTAATGGTAAAAGGGTAAGAGGATATTTAATCAAACTAGGTGCTATGTTATTTGGAAAAGATGATGATGAATATATTGATTTAGCTGCTGCTCTTGAAATATTTCAAACAGCTATACTTATTCACGATGATATAATAGATGAAGCTGAAAAAAGACGTGGTATGCAAACTATTAACTCTAAGTATAAAGGCCATATTGGTGTATCTAAAGCAATATGTATTGGTGATTTAGGATTTTTTATTTCATTTAGAATAATTAGTAATTTAAATATAAGCGAAAAACTAAAAGAAGAAATATCAAAAGTATATTCAAAGACTTTATATAATACTGTAAACGGTGAAATAATAGATGTACTTTTGCCTTTAAAAGATATAAATTATCATAAAGATATGAAAGATGATATTATATATGATATATATGTTAATAAAACAGCTTGGTATACTATTATAGGACCTATTTTAATTGGTGCATCAAGTGCTAATGCAAGTATTGAAGATAAAGAAAAACTAATTGAAATGGGAATAAATTTAGGAATTGCTTTTCAAATTAAAGATGATTTGTTAGGATTATATTCAACTAGTGACAATATGGGAAAAACATTAAATGATATAAAAGAAGGTAAACAAACAATTATATATAAATATGCAATAGATAATGCAAAAGATAAAGAATTAGAATTAATTAATAAGTATTATGGTAATCCTAATGTGAGTTTAGAAGAAAATAAAAAAATTACTGATTTATTTATAAAATTAGGAGCAAAAGATAATGCTTCAAAACTAGTAGAAGAATATACTAATAATGGTATAAAAATAATTAATAATATGAATATAGAAAATAAAGATGTATTTATAGAATTTGCAAATTATTTATTAAAAAGGACAAACTAATAATTATTTTAGATAAGGAAAAATTATATGAATAATTTAGATATTGAAAAAGTAAAAAATTATACTTATTTTGTTACTAAAGAGGAAATGGACAAATTACTTTCAAGTAAAAAGATAAATATATATGGTCATGATATTAATATAGAATTTTTAAATAAAATATTACAAGATGAAAAATGTTTTTTATATGCTAAAAGATATTTTGAAGATATATCTAATGAATTTAAAATATCTTGTATTGTAGATGATAAAGTAACTGGTAATATATGGCACCCTAAAGGTTTAATAATTAAAGCAATAGAAAAATTAATCTATGAAGGGAAAATAACGCTTACAAATGAAGAACAGAAAAGATTTAATATTTTAAAAGAAGCTATATCATTTGATAAGTTTTTAAATTCAAATATAAATAATAATTACGATATTATAATTGATAATATAAAATATAGTATATCTGTTAAAAATATGATTGAATTTTTAACACTTAGTGATAAGGAATATGAAGATATATGTTTAAATGACAAAATTATAAATATTTATGGTATAAAAAAAGAGCATTTTATATATGCTGCATACAGATATATATTAGATAATAGATTAATTACAAGATATGATTTAGATGATAAAATATTTAATAGATATTATGAAATTAAAGAAGGAAAAGTTGATATATATGCTATAAATAAATTATTAGTAACATCTGATGTTATACATAAGGATGTAATAATTAATGAAAAATTATATAATTATATATTAGAGAAAATGCCTATTAAATTAACAAATTTAGAAAAAACAATATATATTTATATAAAGATGTGTAAATGTTTAACTTATGATCAAGAATTTTTTGCTAGTGGTCAAAAAGGATATGCTGCTGTTAAACATATGAATATAGATTATATAAATAGTATAACTCCTGATAATAATAATATTGTATGTTATGAATTTAACTTAATATATGCTAAGTTTTTAAGTATGTTAGGTATTAATTTTAATAATAGAGATTTTGGTTTGAATGATGATATATATGGTGGTGGACATGCTAATTTAATTTTTAGATATGATAAATATATTGTATTAGCTGATTCAGTTATTAATATTTTAAAAAGTGATTTAACTTATGCAAAATTAAATAAGCCATTAAAAGGACTAAAATGTACTAATAATAATTTAAATACTGTAAATGATTTTAATAATATAGTTGATAAAGTTTATGGAATAATAAAAAAAGAAGAACAAAAAGAAAAAACATTTAGTGATTTAATTACAGAGTATATTTCTTTAACAAATAATATAAAAAATATAGATATAAAAGAAAGATTAGATATATTGCTATCTAAATTAAGCAATGCTGATTTAAAGGGAATTGATTATTATTCTTATGCATTACAATTAAGAAAAATACTATTTAGTGCTTATGAACAAAAAGAAAATATTTCGTTTGTTATAATTTCAAATTATAATACTTCTTCTTTAAAATTTGGAAGGGAAGCTTATTTTATAATTACTATAAATGAAAATGGTTTTTCAAATGAACCTGATTCTAATTTGTATTATGTATTAAGTGAGGATAATATAATAAGTATTAGTAAAGAAAGCTTAAGTAATTCTTTTTTGAGTGGAAAATTAAAGTACATTGAAGATAGTAATTTAGTTATTCCGGGACTAGATAATAAGGGAGTTAGCAAATGATAGATAAGTTAAGATTAATAAATGAAAAAATAATAGAAAAAAATAAGAATAATAATATAGAATTAAAAAAGCATATTTTGATAAGAAAAATACTTAATGAAGAAAATTGTTTTCTTCTGATGGATATTGAAAAGGCTTATTCAATACTAAGAGATTTAGAAATTGATGAAAAAAATTTAAAAGAAATATATTTAAAGTTAATATAAAAAGTAAGTTAGCACTCATACTTGACAAGTGCTAATTTTTATTTTATAATGCAAATAGTACATAAAAAATGTACATAATATTAATGAGAGGTGATATTTATGTTTAATATGAATGAACAAAAAGAAGAAAATGTTTTAGAAAAATATGGGCGTGATATTACCAAGTATGTTAAAGATGGAAAAGTTGATCCTGTAATAGGAAGAGATGAAGAAATAAGATCAATAACACGTATTTTATCACGTAAAACTAAAAATAATCCAGTATTAATAGGTGAACCAGGAGTTGGTAAGACTGCTATTATAGAAGGACTTGCTAATCGTATTGTTAAAGGAGATGTTCCAAGCTCATTAAAAGATAAAACTGTATGGGAACTTGATATGGCTTCATTAATTGCTGGTGCTAAGTATCGTGGTGAATTTGAAGAAAGACTTAAAAATGTTTTAAATGAAGTTAAAAAATCAGAAGGTAATATAATCATGTTTATTGATGAAATTCATATGATAGTTGGAGCGGGTAAATTAGAAGGTGCAATGGATGCTGGTAATATGCTTAAACCAATGCTTGCAAGAGGTGAAATACACTTAATTGGTGCAACAACACTTAATGAATATAGAAAATATATTGAAGATGATGGTGCATTAGAACGTAGATTTCAAAAGGTATTAGTAAAAGAACCTACTGTATCTGATACAATTACAATACTTAGAGGTTTAAAACCTAGATTTGAAGTTCATCATGGTGTATCTATAAAAGATGATGCATTAGTTTCTGCAGCAACTCTATCAAATAGATATATAACAGATAGATTTTTACCTGATAAAGCTATTGATTTAATTGATGAAGCATGTGCAACAATACGTGTTCAAATGGATTCAGTACCAGAAAATATAGATAGTTTAACAAGAAGAATTATGAAACTTCAAATAGAAAGAGAAGCTATAAAAAAAGATAAAGATGAAATAAGTAAACAAAGAGTTAAAGAATTAGATATTAAAATAAATGAAATGAAAGAAGAAGAAGCTATACTTAGAAGTGATTGGGAAAAAGAAAAAAATATTCAAACTAATATTAAAAAGACTAAAAAGGAATTGGAAGATGCAAGATTTAAATTAGAGATGGCAGAAAATAATTATGATTTAGAAAAGGCTGCTATATTAAGGCATGGAACTATTCCAGAACTTGAGAAAAAATTAGATAATTTAAAGCATTCTAATGAAAATAAAATATTATCAGATACGGTAACTGATGAATCTATTGCAACTGTTATATCAAGGTGGACTAATATTCCAATAACAAAACTTGCTAAAGGTGAAAAAGAAAAAGTCTTAAATCTTGAAGAAAATATGAAGCAAAGAGTAAAGGGTCAAGATGAAGCATTAAAATTGGTTAGTGATGCTATTATAAGATCAAGAAGTGGCATTAAAGATGAAAATAGACCAATTGGTTCATTCATATTTTTAGGCCCTACTGGTGTTGGTAAAACAGAAGTTGCAAGAACGCTTGCGTATGAACTTTTTGATGATGAAAAACATATGGTAAGAATTGATATGAGTGAATATATGGAAAGTCATTCTGTTGCAAGA
>CAYOAY010000047.1:5961-9839 GCA_964402155.1 uncultured Muribaculaceae bacterium
ATGATATGTTGGATATGATGAAGGTGGACAATTAACAGAAAAAATTAGAAGAAAACCATATAGTTTAGTATTATTTGATGAAATAGAAAAAGCACATAAAGATGTTTTAAACATATTACTTCAAATATTAGATGATGGAAGAATAACTGATGGGCATGGACGTACTGTAGATTTTAAAAATACTATAATAATTATGACATCTAATGTAGGTAGTAATTATGTACTTGATGGAAAAGTAAATAATGATATTATAAATAACGAATTAAAAAACTATTTTAGACCAGAATTTTTAAATCGTATAGATGAGATAATTATATTTAATTCATTGTCTAAAGAAGTTATTTGTGAAATATTAGATAAATTAATAGAAGATTTAAATAAAAAGTTAATTAATAAAAGAATAAAAGTAACTTTAACTGATAAAGCTAAAAAGTTTATTGTAGATAATGGTTATGATAGTAATTATGGTGCAAGACCTCTTAAAAGATATTTATCTAAGAATTTAGAAACTCTGCTTGCTAAAAAGTTAATAGATGGAAGCATTATATCAAGTGATAGTTTATTGATAGATGAAATGGATAATAATCTTATAATTAAAAAAATAAATGAATAAAAATATAAAAATTAAAGCATAACTATAATGTAGTAAATAATATGTAAATATTACTCAAAAAAGGTTTTTATTTTAGAATTTTTGTGGTAATATTGTACTAGATTAATAGTAAGGAGCGATAGAAATGGCAAAAATAGAGGAAAAGAATCCTGTTGGAAGACCAAAATTAGCTGATGAAGAATTAATTAAGGATTCTTGGTGTAGGGTTGGTGCAAGCTTAGCAATTATTTTTGTGCTAGTTATTTGTGGTGTTGGTGTATTAACAACAAGAACTCCATTTCAAGTTTTAACGGCTCAAGATCCTAATAAAGCTATTGCAAGCGTTATAGCAACGCAGCAAGATCCTAACGTTAGAATAATAAAACCTAACTCAAGTGTAAAAATTATTCCAGCTAATAAAGTTCAAGTAAAAATTATACCTGCAAAAAGTATACCAAAAAGAATAATTGATGCTAATGGAAATGTTACAAAGATAATTCCAGCTCAAAGTTCAAATTAATAATAAAACGTTACTTATGACTAAGTAGCGTTTTAATTTTGCTACACTATATAAATAAAAAAACATAAAATATAATATGAAAACCCATGTTTTATTTAATATTTTAATTCAGATAATAATTCTTATTATATCTATAAATAACTATTTTGATAAGTGTAATATGAAATTTATTATTTCTTTGCTTTTAATTTATTTAATATTTATTTTAGAAATCATAGAATATATATTTAAAATAAAAATAAATATATTAATTCATTACTTTACAACCTTAATAATATTTTTATTATTTATATTTATATTAATTAAATAATATTATATAATTAAAGTGTAATATGAAATGGAAAGGTAAATTATGAATAGTAACTTTAATGATATTATAGATGTAATTTTAACATTTTCTAAAGATGACGAAATAAAAAAAGATATTGTAGTATATGGAAGTATAGTACCTTATTTAATTACTAATAAGGAATCATTAAATAATATTTTAGATTTTTGTTTCTTAGTTAGAAAAAATAGAATTGATAGTATAAGAAAATATTTAAAAAAATTATCAAAGGATTATAAGTTTGATATTATATATGATTCTAAAAGTTATTCAAATGTTGATTATGGTTTTAATATAAAATATGAAAATACAATTATAGGATTTTTTCCATATACTATTATTGATAATAATTTAACTATAAGAAATTTTTCTATATCTAAAGATATTAATGAAGCTAAATTAAAAACTAAGATTATATCAAATGTATCTAAAAATAGTATTATAAGGTATATAAAAATTAGTGATGATATAAAGGTTAGGATTGCAAGTCCTGAATTTATTTTAGCTAGTATTGAAACGGAAGAAAAAAAAGGTAAAGAATGTGAAATTGAAATTTTAACATTTTTACGTAATTTAAGTGATGAAAATATTTTACATGCTTTAAGAGAAAGCATAAGTAAGATGAGAGTTAATATAAGTTATGGAAGAAAGAAAAAAATAGATTATAAATTTATAATAATAGTATTTATACTTTTAATGATATTAGCAGTTTTATCATACGTTTGTTTTAAATAAAAATTCCAAATATGGAATTTTTTTAGTATAATTTATATGGGGTGTATTAAATGGATAGAATAATATTTCATGTTGATGTAAATAATGCTTTTTTATCATGGACAGCATTAGATATGCTAAAAAATGGATATAAAATTGATATTAGAACTATACCTTCTGTTGTAGCTGGTGATGAGTCTAAAAGACATGGTATTGTACTTGCTAAATCTATGCCTGCTAAAATGGCTGGTATAGTAACTGGCGAGCCTATTTTTATGGCAAAAAGAAAAGTAGATAAGTTATTTATAGCTAATATGAATAAAGAAAGTTATGTTAATTATTCTAAAGAGTTTTATAAAATATTGTGTAAATATTCTCCAATTGTTGAAAAATATTCAATTGATGAGTGTTTTTTAGATATGTCTGGTACAGAAAAAATATTTGGAAAGCCAGTAGATGTTGCGTATAGGATAAAAGATGAAATAAAAAGTAAATTAGGCTTTACTGTAAATGTTGGAATAGGGAATTCTAAATTATGTGCTAAAATGGCTAGTGATTTTGAAAAGCCTAATAAGGTACATACATTATTTGATTATGAAATAAAAGAAAAAATGTGGCCTCTTTTAGTTGATGATTTATTTATGTCTGGTAAAAGTTCTAGTAAGAAGTTGCATGAACTTGGTATTCATACAATTGGTAATTTAGCTGCTTCAGATATTAATTTACTTAAAAGGCATTTTAAATCTATGGGTAAAATAATGCATGATTATGCAAATGGAATTGATAATTCACCAGTTCAAAAAAAAGTCGCTAAAAATAAAGCAATAGGTAATTCAACTACACTTTCTAAAGATTTATATGACTTAGTATCTTTAAAAAAAGTTGTAAGAAAATTATCTGATATTGTTGGCCCTAGATTAAGATTAGAAGGTAAATATGCTACAGTTATTTCTGTACAACTTAAAAATAAGGATTTTATTAGCTATCAAAAACAAAAAAAGCTAATTAATCCTATATCATCTAATGATGATATTTATATAAATGCATGTGAATTGTTAAAAGAAGCATGGAACGGAGAACCTATAAGACTTGTTGGAATTAGGGTTAGTAATTTTACTGATAAAACATTTGAACAAATTTCTTTATTTGAGAAACCTGGTATAATAGAGCAAAGAACTAAAGTTCAATTAGCAGTAGATAAAATTAATAAAAAATATGGTGTAGGTACAATAAAAAGTGCATCATCATTAAATGAGGATGAAATTATTTAAATATTCATTTGAATATATGCAAGAATTTAACCAGGATAAACGCACGAGATTAAAATCTGAGTAAAGCCCTTTAATATAAGACAACCATAAACATTATAGTTTTATCAGTATGATTAATATTGGATATTTTATTTTAAAATTTATCAACATTTTATACTTGTTTTACCTTAATTCCTTTATTTATAAGTAAAAACTCATGCGTTTATCCTGGAATTTAACATTTTGTTATTGATTTTACTTAATATTTTTGTTAGAATACTACTAGCATTTAGTTAAATGCATATTTTTTGGCGGAGTTGGTGAAGTGGTTAACACACTGGTTTGTGGCACCAGCATTCAAGGGTTCGATTCCCTTACTCCGCCCCATATTGTAATTAAAGAGAAACTAAATTAGTTTCTTTTTTTATATAATAGGAAAGTCATGCAAAAAGTATGAAAATAAATGTAAAGCAA
>CAYOAY010000048.1:0-9758 GCA_964402155.1 uncultured Muribaculaceae bacterium
ATATAAGGCATTTGGAGTTTTTTCTGTTCAACAACTGTCAAAGTCAGGATTATATATAAATAACCCAAGTAGAATAATAGCATATTTTATAATAAATGTAAATATTGCTATTATTTTAATTGGTAAAAAAATTTAATATCATATTTAAATTAAGTTTACTTAATAATATTATTATAGCTGATAAAGATAAATAAGGACCAAATGGTATAACATTATTATTATCTTTAATTAATCCTAAAACAGATAAAGGAAGAGCTATAAAAGATGCTAAAAATATAGTAACTAATGACATATCAAAACCTACTACAAGGCCAATTATAAAAAGAAGCTTTATATCTCCACCACCTAAGCTTTCCTTTTTAAAAGCAAAGTCTCCAAATAATTTAAATAAATATAATGCTAAAAATGATAATATACCATTTAAAATTGGAACTAATACACCCTTTATAATGGAAACATCATTAATAAAACAATTAATAACTAATTCAATTAATATTAAAATAAAACCAGTAACTAATACTTCATCTGGAATTATATAATATTTTAAATCACTTATACTAATTATTAAAAGTATTGATATAAAAGTTATACTTATAAAAAACTTTATATTTAAACCAAATGAAATATAAGATAATAAAAATAATAACCCAGTTAAAGCTTCAAAAAAAGGATAAAAAATTGATATCCTTTTTTTACATACTTTACATTTTCCCTTTAAAAATACATATGATAAAATAGGTATTAATTCATAAAATTTTAATTTGTGATTACAATTAGGACAATGTGAATCAGGATATATAATTGACATATTATTAGGCACTCTATAACCAACTACGTTAAAAAATGATCCGAATACTGTTCCAATTATAAATATCATAACATAATAAAATAAATCTAAATTCATAATTATATACTCCTTTTATAAAGCATCATACATACTATACATTGGTAAAATTACTGATAATAATATACCACCTACTACAACAGCTAAAGAAATAATTAAAACTGGCTCAATTAAACTTTTCATAGAATTTATAATAGTTCTATGTTGTTCTTGATAATAATCCGATACCCTTTCCATCATAGGACCTAAACGTCCTGTTTTTTCTCCTGTAAGTAACATTTGATATGCTATCGTTGGAAATGCCCAGTGATCTTTAAAGGCTGATGATAATGTATCTCCTTTAACCAAATTTCTTGTTGTATCATAAATAAGTTTTTTATATATTTCATTATCTGTTATTTTACTTAAAACATCTATAGAATCAGTTATAAAAACATTATGATTTAATAAATTAGCAAACGTTTTAGCAAACATATTTACTTCATTATATATTATTATTTGTCCAAAAACAGGTAATTTCATAGAAAGTTCTTGCATAGTTTTCCTAAAGTTTTTAACATTTTTAAATAAGTATATAAAAATTGCAGATAAAATAATTATAACAATTAATATATATATAATATAATTTTTAAGAAAATCACTAATAGCTATAATAGCTTTTGTAATAGCAGGTAATTCGCTACCTAAATCTGCATATATACTAACAAATTGAGGAACAACCCATAAAAGTATAAATACAACAACACAAAGTGCAAATATAGATACAACAAGTGGATACATCATAGCTGACTTCATTTGTTTCTTAGTAGATTCAGACTCAGTATAATATTCTACCATATCATCAAGTGTTTCAGGTAAATTACCAGTCATTTCCGCTGTTTTAATCATATTAATTAATAGTTTTGGAAAAACACTTCCACGTTTTTCCATAGAAGTACTTAAAATATCTCCCATAGATAGATCATAATAAATAGCTCTCCATACTTTTTTTTCTTTTACATTTTTAGCTTGATCATCTAGAATTTTTACAGAATCTGCAAGTGCAATACCAGATTTTAAATATGCAGATAACTGAGTTAAATAAAATATTAACTTACTTCTTTTAAATTTATAACTTCCTAAATTAATATTAGAAGCTTTAGCTGGAATAATTTCATAAACCTCATATCCTTCTGCAAGTAAAAATGAATGTACATCAACACTAGATAAAGCCTCTATATCACTTCTTTCTATTTCACCTTTTGGATTTCTTGCTAAATAGCTAAAAACTAAAGGTTTTTCAAACCTAGCTGCCTGATTTTTATTCTCTTTAAATTGTTCATCTAGTACATGCTTTTTAGCTTGATATTCTAATTCCTGCTTTTTACTATAAGTAAGCTTTTTATATGCTTTTTTTATTTTATCAGATAAAGTAACAGGCTCACCATTTTTTAATTTTTCTTGCCTTGCTTTTTCTTTTTGCTCTTCAATAATTGCTTCTTTTTTCTCACGCTCAGCTAATCTTGCAGCTTGTTCTTTTTCCCTTTTTTCTCTTTCTTTTCTTAACTTTTCTTGCTCTTTTATTCTTCGTTTTTCTTCTTCTCTTGCTTTTGCAACTAACTTTTCAAATTCTTTTTGCTGCTTATATTTATTTATAGTCTTTTTCTTTTCTTGTTCTTCTTTATTTACTATAATTTCTTTTTTTATAGGTTCATCATAAGCAGATCTAACCCCTTTAACTACTTTAACCTTTTCACCAGACTTTATTTCACTTATTACTTTAGAACTCTTTTTATTACCTTTAAAAAGTTTTATTACACCAATAACTAAATAATAAGGAAGTAATAACACCAGCATAACACCTCTGTATATAAACACAAATGGCAACAGTATAATTTCTAACACTTATATCAACACACCTTTCTACTATAAAATAATTATAACACATTATTTTAATATTTTTACAATTAATTTATAAAATTTAATAATTATAAGTAACTAGAAATTTAATATTCATATATTATAATAGAAGGTGATTTTATGTATGGTCAAATACCCTATGCATTTCCAAATGCCATGATAAGTAGTGCTCCTTTAGCTAGTAATTTATCTAATGCAGCTACTTTAGGAAATAATATAGCAGGAGCAAATATAGGATTAAAAGGACTATTGTCAAAAATAAATTTCTCTTCAATACTTACTAATGCACAAAAAACATTAAACGTAGTAAATCAAGCTGTACCTTTATATTATCAAGTAAAACCCGTATTTAAAAACATTAAAACACTTGGAAAAATAGGCAGAGAATTTAAAAATATAAATACTAATACAAATTCAAATAATATATCTAATACTATAAATAATAATAATAAACAATATAAAGAAAAAAATATAAATACTACTAATAATATCAAAGATGATATTCCAACTCCTACTTTTTTTGCATAAAATAAGAAATGACTTTATTTTTCATTTCTTATTTTTTCTTTTTTCAAAGATATTATATTTACAATAATTTTAAATACTTTACTAATTTTTGTTTTTGGTATTTTTCTTAAAATTCTTTTATTTTCATCAATACTTTTATCTATTAATAAATTAAACAATTTATCTTTATTTTTAAGTAATATAGGGCCATATAAAAGTTCTTTTTTACTATACTTTTTATATCCTTTAGAAAATTTAATTACAGTATATATAATGTTTTTTTCTAAAACTAACTTTTCACAAACTATTAAATAACCATTACAAGTCAGATACTTTCTTATTTCATTTACTTTGGTATTAGATTGAATAATTATATTTTTTACATTTACTAACTTTTCTTTATCTCTAGATAAAATATCTATTATAGTTTGATTACCTAATCCAGATATAACAACTAAATCTATATTATCACTTTTCTTTAATGCTTTAAGACCATCAGCTTTCCTTAAATAAATATTTTTAGCATCATATAACTTAATATTTTTTTTAGCTTGATTTAAAGCTCCATCAGTAATATCACAAGCATAAGCCTTCTTAATAATATTATTCTTAGATAAATATATATCTAATAAAGCATGATCACATCCTATATCTGCTAATACGCTATTATCATCTACTAAACTAGCTATTAAACTTAATCTTTTAGATAACTTTATATTAGTCACTTAAATAATCCTTTAACTTCTTAGATCTAGATGGATGTCTTAGTTTTCTTAAAGCTTTAGCCTCTATCTGTCTAATACGTTCTCTTGTTACACCAAACATATTTCCAACTTCTTCTAGAGTATGACAAGTTCCACCATGAAGACCAAATCTTAACTTCAAAACTTCCTCTTCTCTTGGAGTAAGTGTACATAATACTTCTTCTATTTCATCTTTTAATACCTCATTTATAGCATATTCTTCAGGACTTAAACTATTTTCATCCTTAAGAAAATCACCTAAATGAGAATCATCTTCTTCACCTATTGGAGTTTCAAGTGATAATGGATCTTGAGAAATCTTAAATATTTCCCTTACCTTTTCTTCAGATGTACCCATCTTCTTAGCTAACTCTTTTTCAGTAGGTTCTCTATTAAGTTCTA
This sequence comes from uncultured Muribaculaceae bacterium, assembly GCA_964402155.1. Classification (GTDB taxonomy): domain Bacteria; phylum Bacillota_I; class Bacilli_A; order RF39; family UBA660; genus Aphodocola. The sequence continues at coordinate 4,396 of CAYOAY010000048.1, forward strand.
GAGTCATTTGTCTTTGAAGTCTTTTTAACTTATTTATAGTTTCAACCATGTGAACAGGAACACGTATTGTTTTAGCTTGATCTGCTATTGCACGAGTTATGGCTTGTCTTATCCACCAAGTTGCATAAGTAGAAAACTTATATCCCTTAGATGCATCAAACTTATCTACAGCCTTCATAAGACCAATATTACCCTCTTGAATTAAATCCAAGAAAGATAAATTTCTTCCAACATAGCGTTTAGCAATAGATACAACTAATCTTAAATTAGACTCTGCAAGTTTCTTCTTAGCTTCCTCATCACCTTCTTCAACCCTTTTAGATAAAGCAAGCTCCTCATCCAAACTTAAAAGACTTATTCTACCAATTTCCTTTAAATACATCCTAACAGGATCATTAATACTAGCATTCTTAGGTAAAGCAACATCCTCTATTATAAGACTAGATGCATCATCATCATCAGAAACATCATCTTCAAAATTCTCAGATATAATATCTATATTATTATCATGAAAAGAATTATATAAATCATCTAAAGAATCACTATCTAATTCTAATCCCTTTAAATTTTCTGCAAGCTCCTCAAAAGTTAAAAAACCCTTTTCTTTTCCCTTTTCTAATAATTCCTTTTTTCTTTCTTCAAATGTTTTAATCTCTTTCATTATTTACACTCCTCTTTTTCAAACTTGTTAATCTTTCTAGTAAAGAAATTTTCTTAACAACATTAGTTTCTTTAGATATCTCATTTTTTATTCTATCTATTTCTTCTTTTAAAATACCTTCATCTATAGTTTTAATATAATCTTTTATTACATTACTATCTACACTATCAGGAAGTTTTAAAGAATCAATTCTAATAACTTCATTTATCAAATCTGTTTTATCTTCTAAAAACAAAGTAAAAGAAGTTGTATTAATATAACCATTTTTTTCATAAAAATCAAGTATTTCCATAGCAATTGAAGATAATTTTTGATTAGGCATATAAGATAAATTATCTTTATATATAATAATTGCATCAATACTCTTTAACATATAATATATAAGATACTCCTGAGCTTTAACATACTTATTTTTTCTTACATATTTAGGCTTATTCACAATATTTACAATACTTTTAGGAATACTTTTAACTAAAGAATCAATAGTATCAACACTTACATTAGTTTCTTTAGATATCTTATTAATCATAAGTTCATAAACTATTTTATCATCTACTTTTTCTAAATCCTTTACAACAGATTTTATATAATTAGATACTTCACTATAATCATTAAAATTAATATCTTTTTTATTAGAATCTATTTTATAAGACAATGAACTAGTAGCATTTTTTAAATGAAGTAAAAACTTATCTTTTCCCATTTTTAAAATATAATCATCAGGATCTAAATTATCTTCTAATCTAATTACTTTAGGTGATAAACCAATTTTCTCAAGCTCATTAATAGCACTTTTTGTAGCTTTATCACCGGCTTTATCACCATCAAAACATAGTACAACATTTTTTGATAATTTCTGAATTAAATTAGCATGCTGCTTTGTAATTGCTGTACCCATAGTAGCTACCACATTTTTAATACCAATACTATAAAGCCTTATAACATCCATAAATCCCTCAACAATTATAACCTCTTTTTTTTCTCTACAATAATTAAGTGCCCTATGATAATTATATAAAAGAAGACCCTTTTTAAATATCTTAGATTCTTTAGAATTAATATACTTACTTTCATCTTCCATATTATATATTCTTCCAGAAAAACCAACTACTGCACCATTATTATCCCATAAAGGAAACATTATTCTATTTCTAAATATATCATAATTATAATTATCTTTAGATGAACAAAGACCAATATCTATTAAATCATTTATATCAAAACCCTTTTTTACAAGTAATTTATTTAACCCATTATCATTTAATGACAAACCTATTTCAAATTCTTTTATTATATCATCATCTATTTTTCTATCATGTAAATACTTAATAGCACCTTTACCATATATACTATTAATATTATTTTGATAATATTTTAAAGAAAATAAATACATATCATAATATTTTTTTAAGGACTCATCTATACTATTTTTTTTAGCTATATTTTTTAAATTTAAGTTAATACCAACTTTATTAGCTAAATAATTAACCGCTTCTTGAAAAGAAATTTTTTCATAATTCATAACAAAATTAAATACATTTCCAGATGCACCGCATACAAAGCATGTATAAATCTGTTTTTCAGGAGAAATACTTAAACTCGGATTATGATCATCGTGAAAAGGACAAATAGCAAAAAAGTTTCTACCCCTTTGCTCCAACGGAAGATATTCACCTATTACATCTACTATGTTAATTTTTCTTTGAATATCTAAAATAGTTTCATAAGCAATATTTTCCATAATACTTCCTCCTAATATAATTATTCTACAAAAAATTCAAATTCCCTCGTTTTTTTTCAAAAAAAATTAAAAAAACTGCATAAAATAATATTTTATACAAGAAAAAAAGATAGAAACTAATCTATCTTATACATATTTAAATCTATTTTATTAATAGTATCATATCCAAAATATGATGCATATATAGTTAAACTATCTAACTTATAATATACTTTATATACATAATTATCTTGAGTTAACCATACTTCAGTATCTGTATCACTATTAAGCTTTATATCAAGTTGTGATTCTTTTAATATATCAGACATATCACTTGCACTAACTTTTCCAGTATATACTTTATAAGTTTTTTCGGGCATATAATAGTTCAATCCAATAATGGAAAAGTGTTTAAATACTCTTTTTCTTTTTCGTGAATTTAACTTGGGATTATATTTATTCACTATACAACTTCATTATTTATATCTTCTATTATTTCTTTTACAATTTTATCTAGATCTTCCCATGTTTCAAATTCTTCATTATAAAGTCTTAATCTTTCCTTTATTCTAGCCATCTCACTTTCATTAATATTATTATCCCCTATTCTCATAATTTCATTTCTTACATCTTTTCTCATTAAAATCAACTCCTATCTATCTTTAGAAAATATAATATAATTGGATTTATATGATACACAAACTATCTTACAAGCCCTTTTCAATGGTATCAATCCCTTGCCTCATCATATATATAGTACTGGCAAAGAAAAAAACTACAATTTTAGTGTAATTTTGTGTAGTTTTGTTAAAATTATAAAATTAAATTAATTGCAATATGGAATATTCAATTTATCCAATGCCATTTTAAAGTCTCCAACAACATCGTCATTGTTTTTCATTTCAATATAAGGAATATTATTGTTATCAAATTGATTTTTATTTTGTTGACTTAATGTGTCTGCTATAAACAATTTAGTATCTCTTGCATATATGACATCGGCACTTTCAGGATTTCCACGTCCCATAAGTTTAACTTCAACTCTTATATAATTATTATCCCTATCATATAATTTATAATCAACCTCTCTATCATAGTCAAGTTCCATATTTTTAACAAATATACTATTATCCATATTTTCTCTTGGCACACCACAAATAACGCATAGTTTAGTTACCAATGGTTTTTCTACCTTTTTACCTATTGAACTCCAAGCACCACCTCTAATCGCAGCCTTTTTTGTCGCCAAAGCATTTATAACAAGTAAGCTTTCGGCAAGATTTAGTTCAACATACACATTGTGATATGTTAATTTTATTGATATTCCAATTTCGTCAGTAGCATCTTGTTTTAATTCATCTATCATCGTAGTCAAATAATCAAAATTAGCATTAGCAACATCTAACACAACATTTTTTGTTGCTGTTCCATAAATATTAGTTATTGTTTTTTTGTTCATACCAGCAAAAATTGCATTCTCAGCCGGCTCATAACTTTTATTATTTATAAAATACTTTTTATACCATTCCAAACTAATTTCTTGTGAATTGAGTTTTGCTGCAACTATTTGTTTGAAAAATGATATAGCAAAATCAAAAAAACTAGCATTAATTGCATTTACAACCTCTTCTCTATAATCTTCACCTTTTAATAATTTATCAACTGTATTATCAATTACTTGATGTTGAAATGTCATCATAATACTTCTCTCCTTTCATAACATTGATATATTTTTCATTAATTTCACACATAACAGGAATGCGCCCCATTTTATGAGCAACTCTTCCAAATGTGCCAATACCAGCATAAGGGTCAAGAACTACGTCACCTTTAAAAGAATAATATTTTAATATTCTTCTACAAAGTTCATCAGGAAAAATAGCAGGATGGTCTTTACTACTTGACGGAGCAATTTTCCATATGTTTGAACGGTCTATTTCGTCATCATTTGGCTTATAATTTAATCTTGATGTATATTTACTAATATTTTTATCAAGTAAGAAATCACAATTTTTTCTATATACCATAATGCTTTCAGTAACACAATTTGGCTTATATGCAAGTGGATTTTTTGTTTGAACATATCCACCAATTCTGTTAGGGACAGACGGTTCCGGTTTTTCCCATATTATTTCGTCTATAAAATGAAATCCTGCCTCTAATAAAACATTATGTAAGTCAAAATGAATTGGATAACGAATAGAAGCATATTCGCGTCCCGGCCTTTTAGTAATAATAGGAGAAACATCAATAATTATAAACCTACCATCTTGTAAAATCCTATTACACTCAATAAAAACTTGTTTCAAATCATTTAAATATTTTTTATAATTTATGTAATCACTATATTCACGAGCATTATAATAAGGTGGAGAAGTAAATATTAAATGTATATCTCCATCTTTAATTTTTTTTAGATTTTCTAAATTATCACCAGTTAATAATAAAGGAGACTTTATTGAACTATCGTGTAATCTATTTTTATCAAACTTAGGTGCTAATTTATACTCATACATTTTATCCATAATTTCATTTCGATAGTGCTTTTTCATTTGCTCACACAATTCTTTAAATTGAGGATATTTATTATAGTATACCAAAGTTGTTCTAAACATTTGATAAACAACATCCATATAATTTTTTTCAAACATATTATCTTTAATAAAATTGTATATTCTATCTATTTCTAATTGCCTTCCGATAGAGGAAACTATCTCTCTTTTTTCTTCTGCCGAAAAAGAATTATCATTATACATATTAATTAATTTATCAAAGTTTTCATTACATTTATTTTTTCCTAATTTCTTAATTTCTTCTATACTCATTTTTGTACTCCTCTTACTACTTCCCCCTTATATAATAACATAAATTTGTTTTTTTTATTATAAAAATTAAAAAATTAAACAAATTTATAATAATCACAAACCGGTTTTTACGTTTACGCTGAACCTAAAAATTTTTCTTCTCTTAAAGATGGTATTG
>CAYOAY010000049.1:0-9524 GCA_964402155.1 uncultured Muribaculaceae bacterium
TTCCTTATTAAATTTTTTTAGAAAAACTATTGACTTTTAATAGTTAGCCTTTCTATTTATATTATAAATTAAATAAAAAATATTGTGAATTAATTATTCCACCAACTAATAGGATATGTAATACTTGATGGATTTAAATAAAAATCATTAGAAATATTAGAATTATAAAAATTTTTAACATTATCATAGCTAGTAAATGCAAATCTAACTTTAAATGCACTTTCTTCTAAAAATTTCTCTTCCCAAAATTTAAAACTAATACCATCATCTTCTCTTACTATTTCATTTCCATTAAAACTTGCATTTTCTATATCATTAAAATGAATAGCTATTACTAAAAATTCATTATTTTCTATTTTATCTGTACTAAAAGTCATCTGATTTAAATTATAAAAATCATTATACGAATAATATGGACCATAACTTCCACTTCCACCTGAAGTTAAATATCCATTAAATATAGAAGTAAAACTATTAAATAATTCTATATCATTTTCTGAATTTATTATACTTTCTATAGCTTCATTTAAATTAGTATATTTTTTCCATCTAATATCAAAATTTGATACTGGATCATTAGGTAATATATCATAATCTTTTTTTATTATAAAATTCTCTAGAGTATAGGCTGTTTTATTTTCTAATATAAAGTAAAGTGGTTTACTTAACGTTTTATATTCTTTTATTGGACAAGTTAAATTTCCAATACATGTATTTGTAGTATTTTTACTATCGTTTGAATAAAGATTGGTATTACTTGTTAAAAAGCTATAAGTATTACTATTAGTATCATAAAAATCTATTATTGATGATGGTGATGTACTATCATTTGAGTTTTCAATATATAACAAATTATAATCTTGCTTTTCTAAAAAATATCTAGTAAAACCATCACTTCCTAAAGTACCAATTATTGAAGTTCCTGTATTAGTTTCTTTTAATTCAACCGGACAAATACTTAAATCAGGATTATCAGCATTTATTGTTCCTGTAATTTTTAATCCTTCACTAAATAGTGAATAACCTATTGTAAGTGAAAAAATATAAACTATTAAAATAGTATTTATAACTGCAAATATTTTTGCTTTCTTACTAAATTTTGTTTTGAATTTTTTCATATTATCTTCTCCCTGCATTAATTTTTATCATTAATTTTATTATACACCTAGTTTAGATAAATTCAAAAATAAAATTTTATATAATTATAAATTAGCATTTATTGTTTATATTATACCCAAGTAATACGAAAAGAAAAAGCTAACGATTTTACGTTAGCTTCTTAAAACTCATTATTTTTATTTAAAATTTTAATAATTAAATTAATATCAAAAAATACTTATTTTTTAAACTGAGAATTATATAGTTCTGCATAAAAACCATTTTTTTCCATTAATTTTTTATGATTTCCTTGCTCTATTATATTTCCATCTTTCATAACTAATATTAAATCAGCATTTTTAATAGTAGATAATCTATGAGCAATAATAAATGATGTTCTTCCCTTTGTTAATTTATCCATAGCTTTTTGTACTAATTCTTCAGTTCTAGTATCAACAGATGATGTTGCCTCATCTAAAATAAGGAAAGGTGCATCTTTAATCATACCACGAGCTATTGTAAGTAATTGTTTTTGACCAGCAGATACGGAGTCATTATCTTTAACTCTATAATCAAGCGTTCCAGGTAGTGATTTAACAAAATGATCTACCCCAACTATTTCTAATTTTTCCATTATTTTTTTATCACTTACTCTTTTTTTATTATAGCAAACATTATCTCTTATAGTTCCATCAAAAAGCCAAGTATCTTGAAGTACCATAATAAATAAATCATGAATATTTTCTCTTGTAAGTTCTTTAGTTGAAATACCATCTATTAATATTTCTCCATCATTTATATTATAAAATTTCATAAGTAAATTAACCATTGTTGTTTTACCTGCACCAGTTGGACCTACAATTGCTATTTTTTGTCCTGGTTTAACTTTACAATTAAAATCTTTTATTATTAATTTATCACTATCATAACCAAATTTAACATGTTTAAATTCTATATTACCTTTAACTGTTTTAGGATTCAATTTTTTAGTTAATTTTGATTCATCTTCCATTTCTTCTTCTTCAATAAATTCAAATACACGTTCTGCTGCAGCAGCAGTTGATTGAATACTTGTCATACCTTGAGCAATTTGAGAAAGTGGAGATGTAAATAATCTTACATATAACATAAATGCAACTATTACACCAAATGTAATATGATTATTTATAACTAATAAGGAACCTACAATACATACACAAACATATCCAAAATTACCAATAAAATTCATCATAGATGGCATAAGTCCTGATAAAAATTGACTCATTTTATTACATTCAAATACACTTTCATTTAATTTATCAAAAGTCTTAGATGCATCATAAGTACCATTATATGCTTTAACAACATTATGATTAGTATATATTTCTTCAATATGACCATTTAACTTACCTAATTCAACTTGTCTTTGTGTAAAATATTTTTGTGATTTACCAAGAATAAGTGCCATAAATACAAATCCAAATAAAGATGATAAGATAGCTGTTAGTGCCATAACCCAGTTAGTTACAAACATCATTATTATACATCCTATAAATAATGCTATAGCTCCAACTAGTGATCCTAAACTTTGAGATAAGTTAACACCTATTGTATCAACATCATTTGTAACCCTTGATAATGTATCACCTATTTGATGAGTATCAAAATATTTTAAAGCTAGTTTGTTTATTTTAATAGATATTTTAGTTCTTAACTCTTTAGCAAATTTATTTGACATAATAGCCATTAAAAAGCTTTCTAAAAAGCTAAATAAAGCACTTAAAAGATATAAAATACCCAAAAATATAACTATATTTTTAATAGATTCCATATCTAATTTTGGTTTAACTAAATTACCAATACTTTCTGGAAGTTCATCAATTGCTTTATATATCTCTTTAGCAGTAGATTTAGAATCTATATTACTCATTTTAGTTAAAAAGTTAACTTTTTCTTTAGTTGTTACTTTAACATTTTTTATTTTACTTTCTGGAAGTAAAATACTTTGTATACTCTCTGGCATACTAGAAAGCATATTTATCATATCTTTTTGATTATTACTATCTAAATTAGATATACTTTTTATAAATTCCTTTTTATCATTTGATGATACTAATACATCATTAATAGTACTACTTGGTATTATTATATTTGTAATACTACTTGGTAAGTCAGCTATTTTTAATGCAATATCTTCTTTAGATAAAGATTTTATATTAGATAAAAACTCATTAAATATAGCTTTATCCTCACCTGATATATCATTTGACGTATTAATACTTATAATAACATCATTATCTAATTTAATATTCATTATATCTGAGCTTATTTTATTTAAATTTTCCTCATTTAAAGAACTTGTAATATCATTTGTAATAGATGTTAATTCATCTTTATTTAAAACAAGCCCCTTAGATAATTCATCTGTTAAATCACTTAATTTATTAGGTCCTATTATAGATAAAATACTTGATAATGCTGCAAGGAGTAATGCTATTACTAAAACAGGAATAAATGATTTTAAATATTTAGCCATTTTTTTAAGTGTTAAAGATAAATTTTTAGGTTTTTCCACCTCACCCCTACCTGGTCCATGACCTCTTCTTGGAGCACTTACCCTTTTTTCATCATTACTCATTAGATAATTCCTCCTTTGATACTTGTGATAAAGCTATTTCTTTATACACTTTGCATTTTTTTAATAAATCTTTATGTTTACCTATACCAACAGTTTTACCCTTATCAAGTACTACTATTGTATCTGCATTAATTATTGTACCTATTCTTTGTGCAACAATAATATTTGTTGCATCTTTTATATTTTCTTTTAATTCTTTTCTTAATATATAATCAGTTTTATAATCAAGTGCTGAAAATGAATCATCAAAAACAAATATTTCCGGTTTTTTAGCTATTGCACGAGCTATTGCAAGTCTTTGTTTTTGACCACCTGATATATTAGTTCCACCAGATGCTACATTAGATTTATATTTCTTTGGCATATTTAAAATAAATTCAGAAGCCTGCGCAATATTAGATGCATTTTTTATTTCTTTATCTGATACTTTATTTTTACCATAAGCTATATTATAGTTTACACTACCATCAAACATAACAGCCTTCTGTGGTACATAACCTAACTTTTCATGTAATACTTCTAAATCATAATCTTTTATGTTTATTCCATCAACTAATATTTCACCATCAGTTACATCATAAAATCTCATTATTAAATTTACTATAGTAGATTTACCAGAACCAGTTGATCCTATTATAGCTAGTGTATCTCCCTTATTTGCTTTAAATGAAATATTTTCTAAAATGTATTCATCAGCATCAGGATATTTAAAAGATACATTCTTAAATTCTATTTCTCCAGCTACTTTAGTTTTATCTTTAAAATCACCATTTTCTATTTTAGTTTTAGTATCCAAAACTTCATTAATACGTGCTGCAGACACGCTAGCTCTAGGATACATAATAAATATCATAGATAACATTAAAAATGCCATTATAACTTGCATTGCATAACTAGAAAATACAACCATATTACTAAATATATCAAGTCTATCAAACATACCTGCATTACTTAACATGCTAGATCCTATAGTATATATAGAAAGTGTTAAAAAATTCATTATCAAATACATAACAGGAGACATAATAGACATTGTCTTTTGATTAAACATTTGAGTATTAGTTAAAGTTTCATTAGCACGCTCAAACTTTTCTTCTTGATACTTTTCAGCATTAAATGCTCTAACAACTCTAATACCAGTTAAATTCTCTCTAGTTAAACCATTTATATTATCAATTAATTTTTGTACAATCTTAAACTTAGGAAGTACTGTTAACATAAGAATAATTATTGTAAAAAGAAGTACAAATACTGCTATAAATGTAGCTAAACTCCACTGCCATCCTTTACCTAATATTTTAAGTATTGCCCATACTGCAGTTATTGGAGATTTAATAAGCATTTGAAGTCCCATTGATATAAACATTTGAATATTTGTAATATCATTAGTAGTTCTAGTAATTAAACTACTAGTTCTAAACTTCTTAATTTCTTCCATATTAAATTCTTGTACTTTCTCAAATAAAGTCTTTCTTGTTCTTTTAGAGAATGTAGCTGAAATATAAGATGTCATATAACCAACTATAAATGCTGATACTAAAGATCCAAAAGCACATAAAAGCATATATCCACCTTGCTCTAAAACAGCACTTATTTTAGTACCTTCAGTTTGTACTAATCTTGTTATTTCAGACATATAATCTGGAAGCTTTAAATCAAGCCATACTTGAACTACTATCAAAGTTACGCATAAAAATATTAAAGCAAAATCTTTTTTCTTAAACTCTTTTAATAATTTAAACATATTTTTTTAATCCTTTCTTATTTTAAATTTTCTTTTAACTTGTCAATAACATTAATAAAGACTATAAGATCTTTTTCATCTATACCCTTTAATAAATTATCTTCAAAGCTAGCTATCTTTTTATCTATCTCTTTATGTTTATTCAAACTATCTATAGTTAATGCTATTTCTTTTTTTCTAGCATCTTTTTTAGATGTTTTTCTTGTAATTAAATTATTTTTTTCCATTGTATCTAATATACCTGATATTGTAGAACGCCTTACATCCACTTCTTTTTCTATATCATTTTGATATATTATTTTATCTTGATTATTATATAAAAATCTAAGTATACTTGCCTGAGTATGTGAAATATTTATTTTTTTAATACTATTACATATTTTTCTATTTATCATGTTATCAAGCATTTTAATTTCAAATGGAATCTTTCTATTAATCATAATATCACATCTTTCTTTTGTAAGGTAGCTAACAAAAATAATTCTATCAACATATATATTATATGTCAATAAGAATTATTATTAAAAATTATTAAATAAATTTATAAATTATTTTTGATTTTTAAAGTAGTATCAAATGATTTAAGTAAAAATAAAGAAATTAACATACCACCTACTATATCAGTAAACCAGTGAACTCCTGATAAAATTCTACCTAATAATATTAAAATCATAGTAATTATTAAAAATATAGATATTTTTTTTCTTATTATTTTATCTTTAATTAAATATTTATTTACTATAACTGAGCTTAATAAAATAAATATGCTAAGTATAGTATGTGATGAAGGATAAGATGCTTCTAATACATTATCAATTAATGCCGGTCTATAATTTATAATTACAACTTCAAAAAATACATATATAATTATTGCTAAAACATAAAATACACCAAGAATTAATATTTCAAAATCTACTTTAAATAAATTTTTTCTCTTAATTAGCTGCACTATTCCTTTTAAACCATATATAAATGCAATTATAATTGGTATAAAACCTAAAATATCAGTAAATTTATAAAACAATATATTTACTCCTATTTTCTTAGATATAAAACTATTTAACGTAGAAAATCCAACTGATGAATTATTAGGTCCAATATTTTTTACATCAAAAAATTTAACAAGTAATGTAAATATTAGAAATATAAGCATTAATAAAATGCATATAATTATGTCTTTTTTATTTTTCTTCATACAAAATTCTCCTTACTTAAACTTAACATATTTAATACCTAATTTACTATAAACATCATATGTTCTAGGTAATTTTAAAACCCTTGCAAATATAAGATTATAAAATTCATCAAATAAAATTATAGAGCATAATGTTATAGCAACCGTTAAAAATACTTTTTTATTAGATTTTTTAGCTATATAAAATAGTAATGGTAATATAACATATATTAAAAATAAACCAGATAATCCAAAGAAAAGAACACTTCTTAAACAAACAAAACCATGTATATTTCCAAAGTTAAGTATTTCACTATTATAATCCCAGCACCTTTTACCATTAGCTAAAATATACATACCAAGACCAGATATATATTCTAATATTCCACTTGATATAGCACCTATTAAAAATACCTTAAAAGGCTTTTTCCTATACTTAAATGCTAATATATATATCATAATAGAACCTGTTGCATAAATATTAATCCAAGGTAAAAAATTACCACCCCTAAAATAAAACTCTTTCATACCACCATTAAAAAAATAAAAGATATATTCATAAATAAAACCAAAATTCCCAGCTATTACTATAAGAAGACAAAATATACCAATCATAGTTAACTTATCTAACTTAATATCTTTATTTATATAATCTTTATACAGCTTTTTCATACTTAAAATACCTCTTATATTTTAAGTATAACACGTATAATATTAAACATAAAGGTTTCAAACTTAAAATTTTTATGTTTTTAAGTTTCATTGTTATTATAAAAATATCTGTAAAGCATAAATATAGCGCAAATTTAAAACACTGTTTTATGAAACTATTTTCAATGACACGATCATATAATATTATTATTCAAAAAAATAGCTTTTATTATAAAAGCTATTTTAATAAGAATCAATGTTAATATTAACCTTTTTGTTTCCATTAATATATGAACTCGCCTGTACTATAGTTCTAATTGATTTAGCTGTTTTTCCTTGCCTACCAATAACTTTTCCCATTTGATTTTCAGGAATCATTACTTCAATATTAACTTCATCATTTTCACTTGGAAATTCTTTTACTGAAACACTATCAGCATCATCAACTAGCTCTTTAATTATTGTATCTGTTAATTCAACTAATTTCATAATTACTTACCTTGCTTTTCATTTGCAAATTTGCTCATAATTCCAGCCTTAGAAAATATATTTCTAACTGTGTCAGTTGGCATAGCACCATTATTTAACCATTTCATAGCTAACTCTTCATTAATGTTAACTTCAGCTGGATTAGTAAGTGGATTATAAGTACCAACAGTTTCAATAAAACGTCCATCTCTAGGACTTCTTGAATCTGCTGCAACTATTCTATAAAATGGTTGTTTTTTAGCTCCCATTCTTTTTAATCTTAATTTAACTGCCATTAGTATTTCCTCCTTCATACAACATAATTTTATCATATCAAAATATAAGTGTCAACTATTTTTGTTAACAACACTATTTTAACATTATCCTTTTAGAACAAGATATTTTTTCTATATCAATTAAAGATGAATCTTCAAATAACATTTCTCTTAAAGCAATATTTAAATTTAAGTCTTTTATAACATCAGAAATATTTATTAATTCATTATATTTTAAAACAATATCTTCAATAGATATATTTAATAAATATGACTTTTTATTTAATAATTCTATTAACTTTAATAATCTGAAATCCAAACTTATTAATTTATCCACACCTATATCACCATAAAATAAAAATTCATTTCCGTAATTTATAGAAGATCTATCTGTATTTAAAGAACTTGACACTAAAAAATCTATAAGATAAAAATTCAACGGATTATACTCATACTCATCATCATATAAATCATCTAAACCAACAAGTGACAAAGAAACGGAATCAATTCCATTAACATGAAAATCATCATTTTTTAAATTATTCATATAATCACTAGAATATTTTTTTATTTTTCTATTAAATAAACTTTGAGCTGTTAATATGCCATTTTTACATATAGATGCACCATCTTCATAAGATGAATTATGATGATATAAATTACTATCTACATAGTAATATCCACATTTATTTTTATTAATTTCTTCTGTTATATAATTTAAAACGTCATTTTTATTTAAATCTATACTATTCATAATATCCCCTATTTTCTTTCAAAAATAATTTTTTCATATATATTAATGTATTTTTTAAAAAAAATCAATATTTTTATTTAAACAATATAAAAAGGATTCTAAATAAAATCCTCTTTAACTTCTTTATCTATTTTATCTATTACTTCTTGTTCATCATCTTCTATAGTATCCCATATATCATCCTCATCTTCTATAGCAATCTTTACTTTTTCATCATTAACAACTTCTATACCTATTTCCTTTTCTATATCAAATTCTATAACATCGTCTTTAGCCTTAACATTACTACAAGTAGGTTGCTTTAATGCCCTAACTATTATATCACTACCTACAATTGATGTTCCTTCTTTAGTTTTTATAGATACTGTTTCACTATAAGGAATATTTTTAGTAGCAACTGCAGTTTTCTTATCATCATCATAAGAATACCAAATATTTATGTCAAACTTACCATCTATTACAACTTTATTATCTTTAACAAAACCATTAAATTCATGATTAATTACCCAACAACCCAATATTGTATTAGCATTATTTTCTGCTAAAAGGTTATAATTATTTTTAAAGTATTTCTTTCCTTTTCCAATTACAGCCTTAGTAACTATTTCTTTATACATTAGAATCCCCTCCTCACATTAATGTATGATTAAAACGCATAAATGTTTACTAAATAATAAGTAAAATTGACATACAAGAAAAACAAAAAATAAATTTTTCGTTTAGAAATCCCTAACGGGATTTTT
>CAYOAY010000050.1:0-9346 GCA_964402155.1 uncultured Muribaculaceae bacterium
TATAAAATAAGGTCAAAACCACATTTTTTGATTCTAAACTGTCAAACTCAGGAGTATAACACAAGAAAATATTATATACAATAAAAGAAATCATTAATTATGATTCCTTTTTGATGCTAAAAACGCATTATTTTTATTTAAAATTAAACTATCTAAATGAGAAAATGCATCTTTACTTGACACAATATCCTTATCAACAAAATGTTTTTTTTCTATTTCTTCTAAAGTAAAATACCATTCTTTTAAAATATTATTTATATATTCACCATAATATGATAAAAGAGGAGCACTCCTTTTAAAATCATGAGTTAAATCATCTTCTATATTAGGTCTTTTACCATACTTTTCATATAACTTATCTCTTGATACTTTGCTATACTTTTCCCATATATTAAATAAATTATTTCCTATTAAACCCTTTATTATATCTAAGCCTTCTTTTTTTTCTTCAATAGTAAGCTGTTTTTTACCATATATTTTTCTAAAATCAATTGGCTCTGATAATTTAACAACAGATTTTTTAAATATACCATTTTGTATTAATTCATACGAAACTGGTACAACTAAAGCATTAGTATCAATTGCTGCTTGAACCATATAAAAATTCCCATCATAATAAGGCTTATTATCAGATAAATTCCATGAACCCTCATAAAACCATAATATATTAATTAAATTATTTAAAGTTTCACTAATTACAGTTTTAACATTATCTCTATCATTTACTATATTATTTATTTTATAATTATATTTATTTAGCTCATTTTGTAATTCTTCTTTTAATTCTAAACTATTAGTCAACTTAATATATTCTTCTAACTCTTCTATATATTTTCTATCTTCTTTTAACTCTTCTGTTTCATAATAGTTAGTCATATCAAAATATATAATTCCATTTTTTTCAATTAATGGTCCACCTATATTTCTATGTAAATTTTCATAGTCACCAGATAACAAAGCCATATGAGGTTCTATTGCCTCTAATATATGCTGAGTATCATCTTTTCTTAAATGATTAGGTGCAAATATTATAGGTCTTCCTTTATATTCAGGATGCTTTTTATATAACTCATCTAAATAATCTCTTTTAGGAAAATCACTTTTGCATAAACTTAATATTCTAACTAATTTAATTGCATAATATAAGATATTATGATATTTAATATTCTTCTTAATTTCATTTACTTCTGGTAATTGTAAATTATTTTTAATTAAATAATCTCTTTTCTTAGCATTATCTTTTAATTCTTCTTTACTTAAATTATATTTTTTTATATTTTGTTTCATCAAAACCACCTTTTATTCAAAATTCTACTACTAAATACTACAATGGTTACATATTCTAGCATAAAATATTATTAAATGCAAGCGTTTTTTCTTTGCAAGCTAGATAAGAAAAACTTAACTAAAATTTTAAAAAAATATAGAAAATATAATGTATTAATAGTATAATGTAATTGAAAGGTAAGTAGTAATATGGATTTTTTAAAACAACAGTTAACAGATTTTTTTAAAAAGAAATCAAATATTGATTTAAAAGGAATAAAAAAGGGATTACAATTAACTAAGGAGGAAAGTTTATTACTGGAAGATTGCCTACTTGAAATGGAAATTGAAGGAATATTATATAAAGATAAAAATGAAAGATATTCACTCTTAAAAAATAAAACATCAGTTATGCAAGGAAAAGTTCATTTTCTTCCAAATAAAGATGTTTTAGTTATAACAAACGATAACAAACAAATAATAGTTCCAAAAAATAAGACTAAAGGATTAATAGAAAAAGATATAGTAACAGTTAAAAACATAGTATCTGATAATAAAAATAATTTATATGGTGTTATAGATAAAATAATAAGTAGAAATCAAAAACAAATATCTTGTGAAGTTATATTTAAAGATGGAGAAAATACTTTAGTTAAATATAATTCTAAAAATGATTTAGAAATAAGTGTAGATAAAAATAGCATAAAAGATTATGGGGTTGGAGAAATATTACTCGTAAAATTAGAAAAAAATGGGCCTTATGATGGTAAAGTAATTAAATATTTAGGGCATAAAGATGAGCCAGATTTAGATGAAAAAACAATAGCATATGATCATGGCTTCGAATGTGAATATAGTGGTAAATATTTAAAGGAATTAGAAAAAATACCAACTAAAGTTGATATAAATAAAGCTTTAAAAGAAAAAAAAGTCGACTTAAGAGATAAAAATATCTTTACTATAGATGGTAAAGATACTAAAGATATGGATGATGCTATAGGTATAGAACTTTTAGACAATGGTAATTATAAATTATATATAAATATTGCAGATGTATCTTATTATATAAAAGATGATACAGTAATTTATAACGAAGCATATAAAAGAGCTACTAGCGTATATATGAATGATACTGTAATTCCTATGTTTCACCCTAAGATATCTAATGGCATTTGTTCATTACATCCAAATGTAGATAGATTAGCAAAAACATGTGAAATAATACTTGATAAAAATGGAAAAGTAATTAGTTATGATATTTATGATAGTATAATTCATTCTAAGAAAAAAATGACATATGAAGATGTTAATGAAATATTAATTAATAATAATATGGTAAGTGGTTATGAAGAATTTTATAATGATCTTATGCTTATGAATGAGTTATCTAAAAAACTTGATATTATCAAAGATAAACGCGGTTATTTAAATTTTTATAGTAAAGAAATAAAAGCTAAAGGAAAAAAAGAAAATATTACTTTTGAAACAAGAACACAAAAAGATGCTGAAAAATTAATAGAAAATTTCATGCTTCTTGCTAATGAAGCAGTTGCAGAATTTATGAGTTATAGAGCCTTACCTTCTATATATCGTGTACATGAATCTCCAGATGAAGATAAAGTAAGAGAATTTATTATAATGTTAAATGGTATGGGATTTAGTTTAAAAAATTGTAAAAATAATATAACATCTAATAAATATATGCAAAGTTTAACAAATGAAATACTAAGTACAGATGATATAGATAAAGAAATATTTTCTGAATTATTACTTATGAATACAATGAAAAGAGCTAAGTATTCAAACTATAACTTAGGACATTATGGTTTAGCATTAAAATATTATACTCATTTTACATCTCCAATTAGAAGATTTGCAGATTTACAGGTTCATAAGCTTCTTAATATATATATTAAGAATTATAATCTTGATTATAATGAGCTTGATAAATATTTATCTGAAGTAGCTAGAAATTGTACTGAAAGAAGTCTTGCAGCTGATAAAGCAGAAAAAGAGGCTAATCAAATGCGTATGGCAGAATATATGGAGAGTAAAATTGGAGAAGTATTTGATGGAATAATTACATATATTGGTTCAAAAAATATGAAAGTTAAAATTCAAGATGGAATTGTTGGTTCACTTAACTATTCAACAATGACTGATGATAATTATATATATGATGTAAAACAAAATAAATTAATTGGCCAAAATACAAATAAAGAATTTAAAATTGGTGATCCAATTACAATTGTTGTAAAAAACGCTTCAAAAAAATCTAAAACTATTAGTTTTGCTATGAAAGGTTATGAACTAGAAAAACCAAAAATTAAAACTTACAAAAAAAATAAACATTAAAAAAAATGGTGTAAACCATTTTTTATTTGATTTCTATATATTTTTTATCTTCAGATTCTACTTTTTTTGGAACAATAATTTTTAATACACCATTATTAAATTCTGCATCAATATTTGAATAATCTAAATCATTTAGATAAAAAGATCTTTCATATTTGCCATAACTTCTTTCACGGTGAAGATAATTTTTTTCTTCCTTCTCTTCACTTTCTTGCTTTTCTGCAGTTATTGTTAAATAATCTTTTTTTACTTCTAATTTTATTTCATCTTTACTAAATCCAGGAATATCCATTTCAATATGATAATTACCATCCTTTTCATAAATATCACATTTCATATTTTCTTCTTTTGGATTTAACATAAAATCTTGAAAAATATCTCCGAAATAATTTCTTGGTATTAAACTCATATATATCATCTTCCTTTCAATTAATGTTATACCACCAAAATTAGCACTTGTCAATACTAAGTGCTAAAAAACATTTCTATTTTATTATATGCAAAATATATAAAACTATTTAAAAAAACTATTATTAAAATAGTTTTATATAACAGTATCACTATCCATATAATAATCTTTATAAGAATTAGTTAATTTATTTCCAATAAAATAAATAATTATAAATAAAGCAGCTATGGCAAATGATAAATAACCTAAATTAGTTAATTTAGTAATATTTATATTAACACTTTCTCCTATTAATTTATTCGTAAACTTATTACTTATAGTATTTAATAAAAATGGCATGAAACAAGTTATTGATACACCTGATATTAATTCTGATATTGCTAAATTAATACTTACTTTATAAATACTTTTTTTTGTAATTATAATTAAAATAACAAAAAGAATTATTAATGAAAAACAAATATATCTAAATTCTCTTGAAATAATAGTTTTATATAAACTAGCAGCTAATTTTTGCTCTTTACTTAAGTTTTTATTAATTATTTTAACTACTTTTTCATATACTTCATTTACTTGATTTTTATTAATTATTTCATCTATAACTTTTTCTTTTTCTTCTCTAGTAAACTCAATACTATATTTTTTTAATACATACTCATTTTCATTTATAAGAGATATCAGTTCTTCTTTAGTATCTGGAACGTTTATTTCATTATCTGTTGTAACAGAATTAATTATTTCATCAAAATATTTCGCTGTAATACTATTTATAGATGGATTATTTCCAATACTATTTTCTATTTCCTCTAAAATTTCATAAGATACATTATTATAATTCTTTTTTATGGATAAAATAATTTTACTCGTTACTTCTGCTTTTACCAAAGAAGATGAGATTGTATTTATACAAGCATCTTTTATTCCATAGCTTACACATAGTAAAAAGATAATAATACTAATTAAAATAGTTAATATAAAAGATATAAATTTTTTCATATTTATAGTTCCTTTCATGACAATTATATCAAAAAGAAGATATATAAACAATAAAAAAGAACATAGTGGGTAAACGCTATGTTCTTAAGCAATAAGGGAAGTATTTCTTACTTCCGAATTAATCATACACTATTTTTTTAAAAAAATCAAGACTTTTTTCGACATAAATTGACATTTTACACTTTTTTATTTATTAATGAATCTTCATCCATATCAAATGGCTTTTTTAAATCTAATAATTCTAAAATTGTTGGAGCTATATTTGATAATTTTCCATCTTTTAAAGATATATCTTTTTTAGTTACTATAAATGGAACTTTACTTGTAGTATGAGATGTAACAGGTACTTTATTTTCATCCCACATAATATCACAATTACCATGATCTGCTGTTATTATTAATAATCCTTTTTTTTCTTCTACTTTATCATATAATCTTTTTAAGCATTTATCTAAAAATTCAATAGCAAAAACAGAAGCATCATAATTACCAGTATGCCCTACCATATCACCATTAGCATAATTAAGTATTACTACATCATATATATCTTTATCTAATTCTTTAAGCAATCTATCAGTTATTTTTTCTGCACTCATTTCAGGTTTTAAATCATAAGTTTTAACTTTAGGTGATGGTATAAGTACTTTATTCATACCACTTAAATCTTCTTCTTTTCCACCATCAAAAAAGTATGTTACATGTGCATATTTTTCAGTTTCTGCTATTCTAAGCTGATTAAGACCATTTTTGCTTATATACTTACCAAAAGTTTCTGATAAATTAGTATGACTAAAAGCATAAGGACATAATACAGAGTTTGTAACTTTCATCATAGTAACTGCTTTTATATTATATAAATCCTTTATCTTAATAGAAACTTGTTCTTTATTAGTAATTAAAGTAAATAACTGTCTTAATCTATCTGGTCTAAAGTTAAATGTAATTATCCCATCATTATTATCTATTATTTCATCACTTACCATAAATGGTTCTATAAATTCATCTGTTATATCATTTTCATAATTTTCATCTATAGCTTTATATATATCATCATATTTTTTACCTTCTCCATAAAAAAGAATATCAGATGTTTTCTTTAATCTATCATAATTATTATCTCTATCCATAGCATAATATCTACCATGAACAGAAACTATTTTGCCAAAGCCTACTTCATCTATTTTATTTTCTAATATCTTTATATATTTCTTTGCACTTTTATAATATGTATCTCTACCATCTAAAAATATATGATAATATACTTTTTTTACATTACTTTCTTTTATCATATCTATTAGTGCTAATAAATGATTTATATGTGAATGTACTCCACCATCAGATAATAAACCCATTACATGAAGTTTAGAATTATTTTCTTTTACATGATAAATAACATCTTTTATTTCTTTATTATTAAAAAAGTCTTTATTTTCTATTTGTCTATTTATAATTTCAAGTGGTTGATATACTACCTTTCCAGCCCCTATATTCATATGTCCTACTTCACTATTACCCATTTGTCCATCTGGCAAACCAACAGAGTTTCCACTAGCTTCTAATAAACTATGAGGAAAAGTTTCCCATAAATAATTAAATGTAGGTTTATTAGCATTTAAAAATGCATTACCATCTTTTTCCTTTCTAATTCCACATCCATCTAAAATACATAATACTATAGGTTTTTTCATACTTATCATCTCCAAATAGTATTATAACAAAAAAAACTTCTTATTTAAAGAAGACAATTTTAATAAAACAAATCTAAACATGAAAAATTTTAATATATTTTATATTGTATTAATTTTATTAAAAAACATAAAATATTAATGAATTAATCGAAAATTGTTGACGTACATAAAAACGTACGTTATAATTTAGTTAAGAGGTGATAAAATGAGCACTATTAATATTACAAATGCAAGGCAAAATTTATTTCAACTTGTTACTGATGTAAACGTTGGATTTAATCCTATTACAATAGTAAATAGCAAAGGAAAAAATGCTGTTTTAATTTCAGAAGAAGAATGGAAAAATATTGAAGAAACACTATATTTATCTAGCATACCAGGATTTACAGATAATATAAATGACATTAGAAAAAAAGAAAAATGGGAATCTGCTAAGGAATTTAATTCAAATGAAGAATGGTAAAAAATATATAATAAAATTTTCAAAGCAAGCAGAAAAAGATATAATTAAATTTAAAAATTCAGGGTTAGATAAAAATTGCAAAAATATTCTTATTTCAATGGAAAGCGATCCTTTCTGCTATCCACCCTCATATGAAAAACTATGCGGTGAATTAAATGGCTTATATTCTAGAAGAATAAACAGACAACATCGTATAGTATATGAGGTAGATAAAGAAAAAAATGAAATCCATATTTTAAGAATGCAGACACACTATGATAAAATGTAGTTATAATTTTTACTCTAAAATAATAAAAACATCTAAACTAGACATTAGTTAGTTTAAATGTTTTATTTATAAGGCTTACATTTAATTTTCACAATCAAATGTATCCTTTTTATTATATTCAATTTTTTTTGTATGCTAATAATATTTCTAAAATAACATACTAAATAGTTCTATTAAAACTCCAGATATAGAACCTATTAAATAAATAATTAATAATATTTTTATATTTTCTTTTTTATTTTCATTTACTTTAAATAATACTAAAAGTGCAACTCCACTACCTGAAAGAAGTCCAGATATACAAGATGAAAATGATATTACGTTACTTAAATATAATTTAGTTAAAATAACACTTGCACCACAATTAGGTATAAGTCCAATAATACTAGAGATAAAAGGACTAAATATATTATTTTTTAAAAATAACTTACTTACCCTATCTTCTCCTAAATATGAAAAACCTATATTTAAAACAAATGTAATTATAAGTAAAAATAAAGCTATATTAAATGTATGTTTTATAGATGATTTAAAAATACTATGTGAACAATCGCAATGATGTTCATGGCAAAAATCCTTTATCTTATTTTTTTCTTCTTTTTTATTTTTTCTTAATAACAAATCAATTATAAAACCTGCTATCATACCAATTATAACTTTTATAATTAAAAATTTAGCTATTATAAAAATAGATGCTTTTTCTGATAATAAAATAGGTAACATTTCATCAGATGTTGATAAATAAATAGATATTAAAGTACCTAATGTTATTACCCTCGTAGCATATAAATTAGTTGCCATAACAGAAAAACCGCATTGTGGTAAAGCTCCTAATAAACTTCCTATTAAAGGTCCAAACTTTCCAGCTTTTTCTATTTTTTCTTTACTTTTATTATTAAATTTATGTTCTATATATTCCATAATTAAAAAAGTAATAAATAAAAATGGTAATAATTTTAATGTATCAAGTAATGTATCTAATATTATTTCTTTCATATTTAATCAATTCCTTTTAAAATAATAATTAGATAATATCATAATTTTTTATTTATATCAATAACACGTTTTTAAAATTTTTAACCTTACGAACTTTAATTTTTTTTGTTAAAATATTCTCATCAATTAAAAAGGAGGAATATTTTATGTATAAAATAAATGACTATGTAATATATAGACATAATGTATGTAAAATTAAAGATATAAAAGAAAATAATTTAAATAATAAAGCTTGTTATGTTATGTCACCTATTGATGATGATTCTTTAACTATTAATGTGCCTATAGAAAATGAAAATAGTTTACTAAGAAATATCATATCAAAACAAGCAGCTGAAAAATTAATTAATAATATTATTAATATTAAACCATTATATAATATTAATGATAAAAATCTTGATAATGTATATAAAGAATTATTAAATGAAGCAAGTCATGAAAGTTTAATTAAAATTATCAAAACTACATATATAAGAAATCAAAATAGAGTTAATAATAACAAAAAAATAAGTGAAAAAGATGATGTTTTTTTTAAGCTAGCTAAAAAATATTTATATAATGAACTTTCTATATCTTTAAATAAAAGTATAGAAGATGTTAAAAAATATATAGAAGAAAAAGTAAATAATTAATTATGGAATTGAAAGCTTTAGGACTTGATAATAAATTGCTTAAAAAACTTAAAAATAATAATATAAACACTGTTAAAGAATTATGGTCATTAAGTAGAAAATCTTTAAAAAATTTAAATTTTAATTATACTGAGATTAATGAAATTTCTATCAAATTACAATTAAAAGGATTAGATTTTAATAGAAAAAAATATAAATAAAGATATAATATTTTTAAAAGAGTCTGTAAATAAATCTGTGTAAATAAGAAATCTTTCCATGATAAAATAAAAG
>CAYOAY010000051.1:0-9087 GCA_964402155.1 uncultured Muribaculaceae bacterium
TTTTCAACAAAAAATAGACATTTTTATAATTTACAACTGAAAAAGTTGGGTTATACCACATTGGACAGAATTTCGTGTCTATATATCTATACTAATACCATTAATATTGTATTTAATGTATTTATCCCTTTTAAACTCCTTATTCTAAAATTTTCAAAATCATAATTTTGTTTCTTTGCTCTAAAATATTCTTCTATTCTCCATCTTAACATATATGTTCTTGCTATTTTCAATACATCTTCTTTATTTTTAACTTCTAAATCTGTTAACAAATACATTGGATTATTTTCTTCTCCCTCTCTATATATTATTAATAATGTTAAATCTTTTTCTTTTAATTTTGGAAATTGTACTGTTGTATAAGATATATAACTATCTACATTTCCATCTTTATACATTAATTTTGTATGTATTTTGCCTTTTCTTGTTTTTGCTACTTCTTTAATTAATCTGGGTTTCCCTTTAAATAACATATTTCTATTACCATCTAATCTAACTATAAATGATATTTTATCTTTTATATTTTTCTCAAATAATTCAAATGTATCATAACCTCTATCTTTAATTAATATCTTTCTTGCTTTATTATTTTTTAATTTATTTAAAACATATTCTTCAGATTTCATAGTTTCATTATTACAACTAATAAAGTCTTTACTTTCAGTAGAATATATGTGTGAATACAAACTAATAGGTTGCTTTTCATTTTTTGTTAAAGTTGCTATTTCATACACATGATAACCATTAACATAAGTTTCTTTTTGTTTGCTTGCATCTCTTACAATACATAAATCTTCTAACTTTTTACTGTATTCTTTATTAATGTCAGAATCATCTTCTATCAAAAGAATATCATCATCTGGTAATAACTTTTCTACTTCTTTAAAATAATTATCTTTTAAAATATTTAACTTATCATTATTAAAAGTATTACAATTTATACATAATCTTTCAATTGTATGTTTTAATTTTGTTTTCTCTGATAACCCTCTTGCAATATTAGTGAATAAAACACTTTGATTTTTTTCTATACCATATATCATATCTGATATAAATTTAGAAGAAGGTTTATCTAAACCATTTGACATTTTTTTAGTAAAATTAACAATTTCTCGTTTCATTTCATAAGTATTTGTAGTAAAATTAAACATGTAAACACCTCCAATATTTTTGTTTAGTAATATTTTATTTTACCAATTTAATTATACTAAAAAACGGATGTGTTTACCTTAAAAAACATACAAAAAATCAGAAAATCTTAAAGAAATTCTGATTTTTTTTATTTTCCACAAAATTTTCCATCAATTCAAAATTTAAGCAATATTGATTATATTTCTTTCTTTTACAGCACTTTTTTGATCATCTGTTTTTTCATAATTAACAACCCAAATTACATTAAATAATGTAATTATTATGTAAATAATAGCAACCCCTTTATAGTCTTTTAATAATTTCATAGACATTACCTCCCTTTGTTTTTCAATTACAAGTTAATCTTAACACGAACAAAGGTACGTGTCAATAAAAATATTAAACAATTGTTTGACTTTGTAAAGTAATTATGATACTATACTAATGAAGAAAGGGAAATATTATGGAAAAATTAACTCAAAGACAAAATGAAGTTTTAGACTTTATAAAAAGTTATATTGCAAAGCATGGATACCCTCCAGCCGTAAGAGAAATAGGCTCAGCTTTAGGGCTTAAATCTCCAGCAACTACTCAATCACATATTAATGCTTTAGAAAATAAAGGATATATAAAAAAAACTAATTCTAAATATCGTTCTTTAGAAATAGTTGGTAATAATGAATATTTAAACGAAGATGTAATAACTGTTCCTCTTCTTGGCAAAATAACTGCCGGAAGTCCAATAGAAGCTATAGAAACTCCAGATGAATTTTTTAGCTTACCAGCCTATTTAATTCCAAATAAAGAAGAAATATTTACGCTTAAAGTAAGTGGCGAAAGTATGATTAATGCTGGCATTTTTGATAAAGATATAGTAATTGTGCAAAGACAAAGTGTAGCTAGAAATGGTGATATAGTAGTTGCCATGACTATGGATAATGAAGTTACTTTAAAAAGATTTTATAAAGAATCTAATTATATAAGATTACAACCTGAAAATAGTGCAATGAAACCCATTATTTTACCTAATTGTACTATTTTAGGTAAAGCAATTGGATTATATAGAAAATTTTAAAAAGAGAAACCAAAAATAGTTTCTCAATCTATCTTAAAAACGCCTTAACATGCATCAGCGTTCTACAATAATATATGGTTTACAATTCAAATTGTTAACCATATTTTTTCTAAATACATATATATTTAGAAACATAATATAAAATTATATTATATATTTAATATACTCAATTTTTTAAAAAATATACTTTTTATTTTTAACATATAACTTTAATATTATTAAATTTTAATATATAATTAATACGGTGATAAAATGATAGGAAAAATAAATAGTATAGAAACAATGGGATTAGTTGATGGACCTGGAGTTAGATTTGTTATATTTATGCAAGGATGCCCATTAAGATGCTTATTTTGTCATAATCCTGAAACATGGGATTTAAATAGTAATGTAACTTGCTATACTCCAGAAGAACTAGTAAAAAAAATATTAAATTATAAACCGTATTTTAAAAGAAATGGTGGTGTTACCTTTTCTGGTGGCGAGCCTTTAATGCAAAAAGAATTTTTACTTGAATGTTTAAAGCTATGTAAAAAAGAAAATATACATACATGTATAGATACTGCTGGAAGTATTTTAGATTGTGAAGAAATACTTAAATATACTGATCTAGTTATATTCGATATTAAAGGAACTAATAAAGAAAACTATAATAAAATGACTAATTTTAGTATTAATAATTCACTAAAATTCTTAAAATTATGTGAAAAATTAAATAAAAAACTTTGGATTAGATGTGTAATAGTACCTGATATAAATGATAATGAAAATTATATAAAAGACTTAACTTGTTTTATAAGAAAAATTAAAAATGTAGAAAAAGTAGAATTACTTCCTTATCATACTTTAGGTGTTCATAAATATAAAGAATTATGTATTTCATATCCACTTGAAAATACTTTAGATATGAATATAGAAAAATGCAAAAAATTAGAAGATATTTTAAAAAAAGGATTACATTTTAAATAATGTTTCCTTTTTATTTATATTATTTTCTTTTTATTTGCTGAATTAAAGATAAATCTTTATTTTTAATAATATATTCTCTTGCTAATATAAGCTTTCTTTTTATTTCTTCTTCTAACTCATTTATATTTACATTAATTATATTAATATTAACATTTAACTTATTTAACTTTGCTTTTATAATATCATCTATATAGCAGCCTTCAAATACCGTTACTATTACATTTTTATTATTTTTAGATAGTTTATTTACTTGCTCAATTAACTTTTTGCCAATCATCTTATATTTTATTATTTCACTATCTTTATCTGTATAGCAATTATTTAATGGGATATCAGAATCTACATAATTTCTTATATTATCTATAATTTGTTTTGCAGCTTTTACTTCTACATAAAATACTTTATTATTTTTATCAGTAAATGATATGTCAGCTTTAGTTATCTCTTTATTATTTTCATTTTTTATAGGAACTTCATTTTCTACATTTTTATAAAATTTCTTATAATATAATGTTGCAATATAATTTCCATAAACTCCAAGTAAATTTCTAGTTACTTCATCAACATTTTTTATAGAATAATTAGCTATAAGCTTTTCATAAAACAATTTTATTATATTTAAATCCATTTTAGAGGCATGATAAAATATTTCTTTATTTATACCAAAAGAAATTAAAATGTTTTTAATCTTATCTATATTTTTATTTTTTTCTTTACTCATTTTTATTACCTCTACTATGTATTTTATCATAATTAATTGCTTTTTTTATTAAATTTAATGTTATTTTTATTAAGTTTACATAAATATTAAATAAATATTTATATTAAATTATTTTATATGATATAATGTTTGTTATATGAGGTGATTATTTATGGTTGAAAGTTTAGTTAATATGTTTTTAGGATTATTTGATGGATTAAAAAATATTAGTTATGGAAAAGAATTAATAGTATTTATTATTTCTTTAATGCCAATATTAGAACTTAGAGGAGGTTTAATTGCTGCAGCATTATTAGGATTAGATATAGTTCCAGCTTTTATAATATGCCTACTTGGAAATTTAATTCCTATTCCATTTATTTTATGGCTTATAACTCCTATATTTAATTGGCTTAAAAAAACAAAACATTTAAGTAAATTAGTAAACAAAATTGAAAATAAAGCTCTTTCAAAAAAAGATAGTATAGAAAAAGCTGAATTCTTTGGACTTTTACTATTTGTTGGAGTACCACTTCCCGGCACTGGTGGATGGACTGGAAGTTTAATTGCTTCACTAATAAATATGGATAAGAAAAAAGCTCTTTTAGCTATTACACTTGGAGTTATTATGGCAGGTGTTATAGTTGGAAGTTTATCTTTTGGATTATTAAAAGGAATTTTAGGATAAGGAAGTGTTATAAATGAATGATAAACAAGTAAAAGAAATAACATCAAGAGATATAGATTTTGCTAAATGGTATACAGACGTTGTTAAAAAAGCTGATTTAGTAGATTATTCATCTGTTAAAGGAAGTATGATTATAAGACCATATGGATATGCCATTTGGGAAAATATGCAAAAAATGTTAGATAAAAAATTTAAAGAAACTAATCATGAGAATTTACAAATGCCTATGTTTATACCAGAAAGCTTACTTCAAGTTGAAAAAGATCATGTAAAAGGTTTTGCACCAGAAGTTGCTTGGGTAACTTATGGTGGAGAAAATAAATTAGAAGAAAAAATGTGCGTTAGACCTACTTCTGAAACATTATTTTGTGAACATTTTAAAAAGATAATTAATTCATATAGAGATTTGCCACTTCTTTATAATCAATGGTGCACAATAGTTAGATGGGAAAAAACGACAAGACCTTTTCTAAGAACAAGAGAAATATTATGGCAAGAAGGTCATACAATGCACGCTACTAAAGAAGAAGCTATAGACGAAACATTAAGAATGTTAAAAGTATATGAAGATTTTCAAAAAAATATTTTAGCAGTACCTGTATTTACTGGTAGAAAAACAAATAAAGAAAAATTTGCTGGTGCAGAAGAAACTTATTCTATAGAAGCTATGATGTATGATGGGGTTGCTCTTCAAAGTGCTACATCACATTATTTTGGTCAAGGATTTGCTAATGCTTTTAATATTAAATTTTTAAATAAAGAAAATAAGTTAGTTGCTCCACACCAAACATCATGGGGATGCACAACTAGAATGATTGGTGAGGTTATAATGGTACATGGTGATGATAGAGGTTTAGTCCTTCCACCTTTTATTGCACCATATAAAGTAGTAATAATACCTATTGGTAATGATGACAATGTAAATAATGCAGTTAATAAAATTAAAAATGAACTTAAAGATAATGAAATTACATACAAAGTTGATAATAGAGATAAAACTCCAGGATTTAAATTTGCAGAAGCTGAAGTAAAAGGTTATCCTATTAGAATAGAAATTGGAAAACGTAATTTAGCAAATGAATGTGTTACTTTAGTAAGACGTGATACTTTAAAAAAGGAAGTTGTACCTATTAATGAAGCATCAATTAAAATAAATGAATTGTTGGTAAATATTCAAAATGATATGTATAATAAAGCATTAGAAAGAAGAAATAAAATGGTATATAATGCTGATACATATGAAGAAATGACTAATATTGCAAAAACAAAATCAGGTTTTATTTATACTAATTGGTGCTGCAATGAGGAATGTGAAAATAAAATTAAAGATGAACTTGGTTTAAAATCAAGATGTATTCCATTTGAAGATAATACTCCTACTGGTAATAAAAAATGTATTTACTGTGGTAAAGACGCTAAAACAAAAATATATTGGGCTAAACAATACTAAAACTTATGATAGTTACTCATAAGTTTTTTTATTTTGTATATAGTATTAATGGTGAGATAATATGTTAAATGCAAACTATGAAAAAGCCTATATAAGTTCTTTTGCAAAAATATTTAGAGTATTACAAAATGAGTATGAAGTTTTTATAAATAAAGGGGAATATGAAAATTATGAAATAGAAATTATAAGTATAAACAAAGAACCTATAAATGATTATTTAAGCATATGTTTTCAAAAACAAAATGGCTCATTAACTATTGTAATAAATAAAAATATGGATAAAGAAATAATAGATAAAGTAGTTAAAGATATTTCTTTTGCACTTAATTGTAACCCACTTGCTAGCTATAATTTTAAAGATTTAAAAGATTATATAATATATCATTTTTCTTATGTTAAAGAAGATGTTATCATTGATAATGAAAAAATAATAAAAGATTTAGAAAAAAATAATTCTATAGAAAATGTAAATTATAATATAATAGTAAATCCATATACAATATAAAAAGCTTACGAATAACACGTAAGCAGTTAATTATTTATGATAATAGTATTTAGCTTTATATTCATCTGCTAATTCTTTAAATCTAGCATAATGAACAATTTCTCTTTGTCTAAGCCAAAGAAGTGGACCTGTAATATCAGGGTCATCTGATAAGTCTATTAAATGTTCATATACTGCCCTAGCCTTTTGTTCTGCTGCTAAATCTTCTTCTAAATCAGCGACTGGATCTCCTGTTGTTGAAATATATGCTGCTGTCCAAGGAATACCGTTTGCATTACTTGGAAATAAAGCTAAGCCATGTTCTGTATAATTTCCTTCTAAACCAGCTTGTTTTAATTCTTCTATACTTGCTCCTTTAAGCATTTGATATACCATTGTACAAATCATTTCAACATGAGCAAGTTCTTCAGTACCTATATCATTTAAAAGTGCTCTTCCTTTTGAATCTGGCATAGTATATCTTTGGTTTAAATATCTTAAAGCTGCACCAAGCTCCCCTTGAGCCCCACCATACTGACTAATAATAGCTTTAGCCATTTTTAAATTTTTTCTTTTTATATTAATTGGATATTGTAATTTTTTAGAATATTTCCACATAATTTCACCTACTCATTCCATGGCCAAGGTTCTTTTATCCAAGCCCAAGGAGTCATACTAAGTCCATTAGTATCAGATAAGTTAATTGGTCCATATTTCCTTTCATAAGCATCAATTAGCATTTTTTCTCTATTATTATACTCATTATATAACCTTATAGCATTTGTATCATTAGGATTAGTATCTAAATATAAGTTTATATCATGAGCTGCAAAAGAAGTTTCTTGTATTTGATAAAGAGCATTTTCTCTTTCATTTAATATATTTGGTTTTAAATAAGTCATATTTTTATATGAAATATAACTATTAGTTTCCATATTACCTCTTAAGAAGCCTTCTTTAGGTTCTAAAAATTTACTATATTTATTATTATTTATTTTATTAATATCACCTGGCATAACAGCAGGCATCATAAATGTTCTAACTAATACATCATCTATATTATAACTAGAATAATTTTCCATTATTTATACCTCCTAGCCTATTATATACATAAAGTTTTTATTTGAATGGGTAAATATACAAAAAAAGAAGGCTTATTTACCTTCCTCATAATATTCATCATATATATTACCAAGTATTTCTTCTACTGCATCTTCAAGTGTTACAATACCAATAAATTTACCATCTTTCATTACTATAGACATTTGTATATGTTCTTTTTGCATACTTGCAAATACATCATCAATTTTTTCATTATACTCAAATTTTCTAACATCAAATAATAAGTTTTTCAAATTAAAATCACTATGATCTTTTTTATACATAATATATTCTTTAACATTAAATATTCCAATTATATTATTATCATTTCCATCATATACCGGATACCTAGTATATTTATTTTTTCTTAATTTATTTAATAATGAACTAAATTTAATATTAGCATTAATTAAAATACAATCACTTTTAGGAGTCATTACTTTATCAACTGTTGTATCATTAAATTTAAATATATTAAATATATATTCTTGTTCTTTTTTTTCTATTATTCCATCTTTTGTACCAGTTATTATAATTCTTTTAATATCTTCTTCTGTAAAATCATCTTCTTTTTCATTTATTTTCAATATTTTACATATTAAATCAGTAGATAATGATAAAAGTTTAATTAAAGGATAAAATACTATTTGCATTGTATTAATAAGTTTAACTGAAAAACTAGCTACCATAAAAGGATTAGATAACGCAATTTTTTTTGGAACAAGTTCACCAAATACCAAAGTAAAATAAGATAGTATTATTGTTATAATAACTATTAAAAATATACTTGTAAAATCAGGATTTATTATCATAAAGCCTTTTTCTATTATTTTATTTGCAAAAGTTGATGCAGCAAAAGCGCTTGATAAAAAGCCTGCAATTGTAATTCCAACTTGTATGGTTGACAAAAAATTACTTGGATTTTCTATTACTTTTTTAATTTTTTTTGCATTTTTCTTTTTCTTTCTTATCATTTTATCTACTTCAATTTTTTCTAAAGACAAGAATGCTAATTCACTAGCTGATAAAATACCATTTACTATAATTAATATTATTAAAAATAAAATACTTAAAATCATTTTTTAACTTACACCTCTGCCTTAATTTTATCATATTTATTATCATGTTAAAATATTACTTTCGTTAAATTTTAAGTAAAGTGCACAATTATATGAATAATTAATGATTATGTTACATTTTTTTGAAACAATAATTAGTAAAAATGTTACATATAGAAAAATTGATAAAAAATAAACATCTTCGTTAATTATTAATGAAAATGTTACATTAAAAAAGTTGTAATTATTTTATATCGTTGTATAATATATATTGTTACTTGAGGGGATAAGGCAATGCTGAGGAACAACCTGAGCACTTAAGTAATGATATGCAAAAAAGATATATTTCTTTTTTTGAAATCCCTAAGTAATAAATCTTGGGGTTTGGGGCAAAGTCCCAATAATTAATGTTTGAGCATCATATTTTTTCT
>CAYOAY010000052.1:0-9033 GCA_964402155.1 uncultured Muribaculaceae bacterium
TATTTCCCGTTAATGTTTAAAAAAATTTGAGACATTTTCCTAAATTATTGACACTTTTTTAATGTAACATTTTCATTAATAATTAACGAAGATGTTTATTTTTTATCAATTTTTCTATATGTAACATTTTTACTAATTATTGTTTCAAAAAAATGTAACATAATCATTAATTATTCATAAAATATTTATTTTTTATTTATAATTATATCTTTATCATAATATTTTTCTTCATTAAAATAGTTATATGTAAGTTCTAAAAAGATTCTATCTTGATCTTTTAATATAACTTTATAATAAGCTTTAATATTTAAAAATACTCTTTTTAAATCATATGAACTAAGATGACCTTTTACTTGATAATAAGCTACTGGTTTTTCTATTAAAGAATGAATATTAGGTCTAGATACTTTCTTTAATTTATTTTCTCTACTTGGATATATTTTTCTTATAAAATCATGTTCATTATTATTAGCATTTGCAAGTGCTATAAAATACATTTTATCATTAAATTCTCCTAAATATATACAAAGTCTTCCTTTATTAAAAGCATGATCTATTTTTCCATCAAAAAAACATATATTTTTTAATAATACTATATCTCCTTTTTCTATCATAGTAATACTCCTAATCATTAATTTTTTCTATTTTAACAACATTTTTAGTTTCTAAATATTCAAGAACTATTTTCTTATCATTAAAAGGTATTTTTTTATCTTTTACTATCATAACTTCTTCATGACCTTTACCAAGAATTAATAAAACATCATTTCTATTAAGCAAATTAATACCTTTTATAATAGCTTTTTTTCTATCAGATTCTATTTCATAATTAGTATTATTAAGTCCATTTAACATGTCATCTAAAATAACGTTAAAATCTTCATTATGAAGGTCATCAGAAGTTATAATTGCCTTTTTACAAGTATCAGTAACCAATTTAGTCATAATAGGTCTTTTAGTTCTATCTCTATCACCTGTACAACCAAATATAGTATATATATTTCCATCACACACTTCTTTTACTGTTGTAATTATATTTTCTATAGCATCTGGAGTATGGGCATAATCAATTACTATACGATTATTATTATACTCAACCATATCCATCCTACCAGGAGGCATATCAATATTTAATAAAACATCATATATATCTGAATAATTAACACCTAATTCTTTTAAAGTAATTATAGTAGTTAAAACATTATAAATGTTATATTTACCCATCAAAGATACTTTTATATTTTGTTTAACACCACAATTAACAAATGTAAAATTACTTCCCATAATACTCATTTGATAATCAACTACTCTATAATCACCACCAGTAAAACCATAAGTAATATTTTTATTATAGTTAAACATAAATAAATCTTTGTTAGCATCATCAAAATTTATAATTGCCTTACCATCTTGTTTTAACTGATTAAATAACATTTGTTTACACTTTGCATAATTTTGCATAGTTTTATGTACATTTAAATGATCCTGGGTTAAATTAGTAAAAATAGCACATTCAAAAGGTACATTTTCTAACCTTCCATGTAATAATCCTTCACTAGATGCTTCAATAACAACATATCTATAACCTTCTTCATAAGCATCAGTTAACATTTCATATATTTCAGTCACCTCAGGAGTTGTATTAGGCAAATTACATACTTTTTTATCTTTATAAAATCCAATTGTTCCTATATAACAACATTTATACCCTAACTTATTTAAAGCATCATGTATTAAATATGCCGTTGTTGTTTTACCATTAGTACCAGTAATACCTATAATATGCATATCTTCTAAATACTTATTATAATTATCTTTTAAATAATTATTTAAATAAATTCTTGTATTATCTACAATTTCATAATCTACATTATAACTACCTTCTTCTGCAATTATCTTAGATGCACCATTTTCTATAGCTTTATCTATAAATTTATGACCATCACCTACAATACCACGAAGTGCAACAAATATATCCCCTTTTTTTACTTTTCTTGAATCTGTTTTAATATTTACCACTTAAATCACCTTACTTTTACAAACTATAAGTATTATATAATATATTTGATAAAATTAAAATAATCATTTATAATATTTTTGGTGATTTACTTATGTTTACTATTGATAATAATGTTAAAAACGAAATAATTATTAATAAATCTAAATTTATAACTTATATATATAAAGTTACTAATGAAAAAGAAGTAAAAGATATCTTATTAAATTTAAAGTTAGAATATAGTGATGCAACGCATATTTGCTATTCTTTTATTATAAATAATATAAAAAGATTTAATGATGATGGCGAACCTAGTCATACAGCAGGAATGCCTATTTTAAGCGTTTTAGAAAATAATAATTTAGATAATGTATTAGCAGTTGTTATAAGATATTTTGGTGGAATAAAATTAGGTACCGGCGGTCTTGTTAGAGCATATTCAAATTCTATTATTGAAGCTTTAAATAAAGCAAATATAATTAAATTAAAAAAAGAATATGAATGTAAAATAAAGTTTAAATATGAAAATATTAATCAAGTAAATTATATATTAAAAGATTATAAAATAACATATAAAGAATATGATCAATATATAACATATATTTTTATATATGAAGAAAATAACTATCCAAAAGATTTAGATAGTTATTTAATTAGTTAATCAATACATAATGTATTAGAGTCCCCTTCTTCCTGTTCTTTGCACCCACAATCATTATATGTGTTTGTATTAAATTCATCTCTTAAATCATATAATTTATAAACTAGTTTTGAAGAATTATCACACTTTTCAATTCTAACACTTCTTGAATTAAAAGTGTTATTATTTGTAGTATTAATTAAGTCATTATACAAAGAATTTCCTTCATCAATATCTACATAACCATTATTAATTAAGCCTTTAACTGAAATTAAAGTACACCATTTATTTTCTGTACAAGTACTTACACATGCTACTAATTCATCATTTTCGGATTTATCACTAACGCAACCTGTATTAAGTTTTTCAGAATGATCAGCTATATAGTTTTTAGCGCCGGTTAAAATACTACTTAAAACATTTTTATAATTTTCTTCATCTTGAGTCTTTTTTATTTTACCAACAGCAACAACACTAATAGATAAAAGTATTCCAAGTATTACTATTACCGCTAGTAATTCAACTAATGTAAATCCTTTATGTTTATTCATTACTTATTCACCCACTTTTTTAATTCATCATAACTCATATATCCGGTTCTTCTTTTAACTTCTATACCATTTTCAAACATAACAAGTGTTGGAATAGAAGAAATATTATATTTGCTAGCTAAAATGCTTTCTTTATCAGTATCAACTTTTAATATAGGAATTAATTCATCTTTATCAATTTTTTCTAAAACAAGTCCAAGCATTTGACATGGGCCGCACCAAGTAGCATAAAAATCTATTAGCACTCTTTCATTATTTATATAATTTTCAAATTCATCGCTATTAATATATTTTATCATATAATAATCTCCTATTTTTACTTTACTGTACTAATACTAAATGTATCATAACTATTGTTAATACTAAGTTTCATCAAAGGATATTTTTTTCTTGCATTCTTTTAGAATCTTAACATATATTTAAAATAATAGTAATTTTTCTTTTTTTAAAACTGTTATATAATTCTTTGTTAAATTAATTCTTATTTATATACAATTATTTTTATCCCCTAATTTTAGTTCTAGTAATTTTAGTTTTATTTTTATTTATATTTAACTTATATAATTTTTCATTTACTTTTGGTCTTAATATATAGATTTCCTTTGTATATTTAGAATCGCTTTCACCTAACTTCACATACTTATTTGTAAGCTTTTTAAATTCCAATGCAGAATCATTTGTGCTAGTGGCATGGAAAATTCTAGCATCACCAACATATAACATTATATGATTAGAATTACCATCTTCACTACTACTTTCTTTATTTATACCCAAAATCAAATCACCTGTTTGCAATAAATATGTATATAATTTTTTTCTTTCGCTTTTACTTTTAGCTGAAACTTTATCTACTATATAAAAGTAATCAGTTTCATCGCCTTTTTCTTTTCCTTTTACATTATTTAAAAATTGATATGTTCTATTTATTTTTTTACCTTCCCCATCATTAAAATTAACATTAAAAGTTGCTTTATACAAGGTAGATACAAGAGCACTGCAATCAAAATAATAAGTACCACTATTTTTAGTTTTTTTATAAACAACAAAATTATATCCTGTTTTTCTATAATCTGATCCATAATTATACTTAAAATTAAAGTTAGAATTATTTTTTCCATTATACTTATATAATAAGTATGCATTTCTAACAATTCTAGTTTTTGAAGTAACACTTAATCTATTATTTGAACTATGCTTGACTTTACTTTTTGTAAGCCTTGATTTTAATATATAGCCTGTATAATCACTCAAATAAAATCCTTTATTTTCCTCTTTAGATTTTTCAATTGTAACACGACAATAATCACTACCTTTTTTGCAAGATCTAATTCTAACTTTTGTTCCCCTAACAACAGAAATAGAAGAAGCAAGTTCATTATTTGGCTTTTTTCTCAAAGTTGAATCATTTTTTACATATCTATAACTAACTTTAGTACTTGCTGTTTCACCTTTTAAAAAGTCATAATTTGTTTTAAATAACATTATTGTACAAACAGCTAAAATTATATATAATGTAACAATTAAATTTCTTTTAATTTTTTTAATCTTATTTTCTTTTCCTAATGGTCTTCCAACCTTATTTTTAAAAATTCCCATTATATCACACTCCATTTCCTATTACTAATATTAATAATTAAAATTCATCGTCAAAATCATCAATATCTTCAAAGTCTTCATAATCTTCTTCATATTCATATTCTTCTTCATATTCAAAACCAGAATCCTCTTCATATTCACCTTCTTCATTATCTATATACGATTCATCACTATTATCTATATCATCACTATCATCTATATTTTCAGAATCTTCATCATCAGATATATTATCATCAGCAGTATTATCTTCATCTTCATATTCTGAATTATTATTATTTTTATTATTTTTAACCTTTTTATTACTTCTAATACCAACTAATTTATCTTCATTTTTTAGTTCTTCAATCAATTCTTCAGATACAAGCTTTGTTTCTAACATATTATCAATAATTTTTTCATTAATACTCTTGTAATTTGATTTAGTAATATTTTGATCATTTAATATTTCAATTATATCTTTTTGATTATTATATAAATTACTATTTTCTTTTGATAAAATAGGTATATTTTCCATAATAATAGGTGATAATTTTGTTTTCATAATACTTTTTAAATTAAAATTAGGACTATGAAGTATCAATAATAAATTAAACATCAAAATAATCATTAAAGGTAATGATATTATTGCACCAAATATTTTACTTATAAAGCCCGATTCAATCATGGTATTGGTTATCTTATCTTCTAATTTTATCTTTTTAAATATTTTACTTACAATTGATATTAATAATATAATACAAATAACATATAAAAGTATTTTCCAAAAAATTATATTTATAGATTTTATTCCTTGCGCTGTTGCTTTAAAATTAAAAAAAGGCAAATACTTATATAACATACCAAACAATTTATCACTAATTATACCTGATATATAAGATAAGATAAACAATATAATTAGATCAGATATTTGTTTAATAGCACCATTTTGAAAACCTAAATATGCACCAAAAGCTATAATTAAAACTATTACTATATCTATTACATCCGATATTCCCATTTCTATTCTCCTAACTATACTAATATTATACACCAATTTAATAACTATTTACAATGAATAAATATAATTTTTTTCAAAACTTTTACTTTACTATACTAATATCCTAAAAAGTTAATGCAATACTGCATTAACTTTTTTACTGAACAGTTATTTTATATGTATTATTTTTATATCCCGATTTTTTTGCAGTTACAGTAGCTTCACCTTTACTACTACATTTATAATACTGCATATAATTTACATCATTATTTTTAATTGAAGTTGTAAATTCTTTAGTTTCTTTTTTATTTGGACATTTTATTACAATCTTTACACCATCAATAGCACTAGCACAGTAAAAATTCTTATTAGTTTTAACAGCATGTGTACTACATCCTAAATGAACTTTTGTCTTCTTTATATTATTAGCATTCTTAATTTTAACATCTTTTTTAGCTATCTGTTCTTTATATTTAGCTACTACATTTAATGTTTTAACATTATTAGAGTAAACCGTTACATATGTTTTTCCATTATTAATAAATGTTTTATTCTTTTCATTTGATATTTCAATATTTGAATTTTCAAATGGTTTTTTTACATAACACATAAATCTATCGCCTGTTTTTACGGAACTTGGACAATACACTTTGAATTTTTTTTCTGTTGTTACTATATATCTATTCATTCCATGTTTTTTATTTTTGTTATTCATTGTATAGTAAACTCTTAATCTATAATCATTTGAATCATTATCTACAAGAAAATTTATGTTTCCATTATATCCATATTTTTTAACATCAGATGATTCAATTTGTTTTAATTTATTATTTGTTAAATCAACTAAATATATTTTGCTAATTTTAGCATTTTTACCACACTTTAACTTTGCACTATATTTACCATTTTCTGTTTTATAATTTGAAATATAACATCTTTCATCACTACTTAAATCAAATGTATTTGTATAATAATTACCATCAACTAATAATACTTTACTAACAGTTCTTGTATTACCTATTTCATCAACCACTTTAACTTTTACATTATATTTACTCTTAGAAACACTAATAGTACTATTTATTTTTTTATTAGAAGGTGAATTATAATAATTAACTCCTACCAATTTATTACTGTAAGCATTATATACAGAAATACTTTTTACCGAATATTTACTATTACAATTGGTAGATACGTTTATTTTATTATTCTTCGCAGTAATTTTAGTACCACAATAATTTCCAACCTTAATTGTTGTTTTATAATTCTTTTTATTTGCTGTTGCTACAATCTTTACATTATTATTAACTTCATCTATTTTAAATCTAATTATTCCTTTTTTGTATTCTTTTATTTCCTTATTATTTACTTTCCATGTAGCATTCTTTTTATTTGTTTTACAATAAATATATCTATTTACATATGCTAATCCTTCATCTTTTATACTTATCTTTTTTTTATTTCTAACAATATAACAAGATATTGTACTATTTATTATCTTTGTCGTTCCTTTTTCATTCTTCTTTGATGTATTTTTTTTACTAGTAGTTTCTTTTTCATCTTTTTTTGTAACACTGCAATATTTACATCTGTAAACACCATTTATATTTTCAGGCACTGCACCTTTTGTTTTACAAGATACATCTGGTTCAACAGATTTTTGGCAGATAAAACTTGCGATATTTCTTTTTGTATCATAGTTTGTATTAATATTATCATACCCGTCTTCACATTTAAAAGGCTCAGAATCAACAGTTTTTGTATTTAAACATTTCTTACTTTTTTCATCAAATTTATATTCATCGCTGCAGCTATAAGTAACATTATCATCATATTTATAATTACTACAACTACTACTTTTAGAGCTTACACTGGCATTTAAATTATTAAAATTAATACTTAATGTATAAAAACACCCCAAAAGTCCAATAATTAACAACACCAAACATGCCATTAATAGTGAATATATTTTTATTCCTTTACTACTTTTCAATTTAATCTCCTCCTACCATACACTTATTCTAGAATAAAGATAGCACAAAAAATTAATAATTCAACCTTTTTATTTAAAAAAATAAAATGATGTCGCTTTTTGTTGAATTTTATATGATAAAAAACTAGTTATTTATTACTTATATTATTAAAAATTATTCTATTTTTTAGAAAAATAATTAAATAATTCTAAAATTATAAATACAAAATATTGATATATGTTAAATAAAATGTTAAACTAAACTAAAAAAAGATAAATTAAAAGGAAGTGATTATATGGTAATTGTATATAAAATAAGTGATAATACTAAAGAAGAAATGATAAAATACTATGACGATAAAAAAAGAGAAAAAACACCTCCTTATGCTATATTTCAAGCTGAAGAAGGTGGAACAATAATAACACTTTATGAATCAAAAAAAGTAATGTTTCAAGGAATAAGTGCGGATGTAGATGCCAATATGTGGCGTGATATAGAGGCACATTTAAATAACGGAAAACTTCCAGAAGAAAATAAGAAAAAAGAAAAAGAAAAAAAAGATGAAAAAGAACTGTATGAAGAAAGAAAAAAATATTATTATATTTCGTCAATTGGTTCTGATGAAGTTGGTACAGGAGACTATTTTGGCCCAGTTGTTGTTACTGCAACTTATGTAAATAAAGATAACATATCATTCTTAGAAGAACTAGGCGTTAGAGATTCAAAGAAATTAACCGATGAAAAAATATTAAAAGTTGTACCATTAATTATTAAAAAAATCCCTTATGAAACTATTATATATACAAATACGGAATATAATGAAAATAAAGAATTTAATATGAACAAAATAAAAGCTATACTACACAATAAAGCTTTGCTTAAACTAATGAAAAAAGATAATTATAATTATGATAAAGTAATTATTGATCAGTTTTGTTATCCTAAAAACTATTATAGATATTTAAAAGAATCAAGTAATGTATTTAGAAAAATTGATTTTACAACTAAAGCTGAAGATAAATGTTTATCTGTTGCATGTTCTTCTTTAATAAGTAGATATGTATTTATTAAAGAAATGGAAAAACTATCTAAAAAATTAGGTAAAACTATTCCTAAAGGAGCTGGAATTTTAGTTGATGAATTTGGAAAAGAAATAGTAAATAAATATGGAAAAGATATTTTAAAAAGTATAGCAAAAACTAATTTTAAAAATACAGATAAAATATTAAA
Source organism: uncultured Muribaculaceae bacterium (assembly GCA_964402155.1). Lineage (GTDB taxonomy): Bacteria > Bacillota_I > Bacilli_A > RF39 > UBA660 > Aphodocola. The sequence continues at coordinate 8,966 of CAYOAY010000052.1, forward strand.
AGACCAACAATAGTGAGTGTGTAAGGAATTCTGTGTAAATGACATCTAACCATGATAGTTAGGAACTT
>CAYOAY010000053.1:0-8523 GCA_964402155.1 uncultured Muribaculaceae bacterium
TTGATCTAAAGAAGACTTCAAAAATTAATTTTTTGAAGCCTTTTTACTATTTTTTCTAAAATTTATCTTACTAATTTTTAATTTTTGTAATTTATAATACAATTTTAGACAATTTATTAAAATAAGCTTAACTGACTTGATTCAGGCATATTATCTAATATACCCATCATGCGCATTTTATCTATTAAAGTTGCTGAAACTTTAGCTCTTACTTGTAAATCTTCAATACTTATAAATGGTGCTTTTTTTCTTTCTTCAACAATCTTTTTAGCTACTGTATCTCCTAGTCCATCTATAGATGAAAAAGGAGGATAAATAGTATGTTCATCTTTTACATCCCAAATAGTTGCATTACTTTTATATAAATCAATTGGTGCAAAAGTTATATTTCTAGCAGTAGCTTCTAGGCATACTTTTAAACTTTCTAATTGGCCTAATTCTTTATTTGTAGCATCAAATCCTTTATTTTGAATATCAATTATTTTAGCTTTTATAGAATTATATCCTTTAATCATAGAATCAACTTCAACATCAGTAGCTTTAGATGTAAGCCATGATGCATAAAAATATACTGGCATATGAACTTTATACCACGCTATTCTAAAGGCTGATATAACATATGCTGCAGCATGTGCTTTAGGAAACATATATTTAATCTTACCACATGAATCAATAAACCAATCTGGAATGTTAGCATCAATCATAGTTTTTTTATGTTCAGCCCATGTATCTGGATCTTTAGACGCTCTTCCTTTACGTACAAATTCCATTATTTTAAAAGCCTTAATAGGTGCAACTCCATGATACATAAGATATACCATTATATCATCACGACAGCCTATAACATCCTTAAAAGGAACAATGTTATTTTTAATTAATTCTTGAGCATTACCAAGCCATACATCAGTACCATGTGATAAACCTGATATTTTAATTAATTCTGCAAATGTTGTAGGTTTAGTTTCTGATACCATTCCAATTGTAAAATTAGTTCCAAATTCTGGTATTCCAAGGGTTCCAGTCTTACACATAATTTGCTCATTTGTAACACCAAGGGCTTTAGTTGATGTAAATATACTCATAGTATCTTTATCATCTAAAGGAACTTTAGTTATATCAGTTTTTGTTAAATCTTGTATCATTCTAAGTTGTGTTGGATCAGAATGACCTAAAATATCTAGTTTAAGTACACACTCATCAATTGCATGATAATCAAAATGTGTTGTTCTCCAAGGACTATTTGCATCTTCTGCTGGGAATTGAAATGGCGTAAAATCAAATACTTCTTTATAATCTGGAATAACAACAATTCCGCCTGGATGTTGACCTGTTGTTCTTTTAACACCCGTACAGCCTAAAGCTAATCTTTCTACTTCAGCAGAGCGTTTATTAATTTCTTTTTCTTCTAAATATCCTTTTACAAATCCATATGCTGTTTTTTCTGCAACAGTACCAATTGTACCTGCTCTATATACATTATCAGAACCAAATAATACTTTAGTATAAGCATGCGCTGATGCTTGGTTTAAATCACTAAAGTTAAGATCTATATCTGGAACTTTATCAGCATTAAATCCTAAGAATGTAGCAAAAGGCATATCTTGACCATCTTTATATAATAATTCTCCACAACAAGGACACTTTTTATCCGGTAAATCAAAACCTGTAGAATACTCTCTACCAAGTGCTCTTCCATCTTCAAAATCAAATATACTCTGCTTACATTTTAAACATCTATAATGAGCTGGAAGCGGATTTACTTCTGTTATACCCATCATTGTAGCAACAAAACTTGATCCTACAGAACCACGTGAACCAACTAAATACCCATCATCATTAGAGTGTTTAACTAATCTTTGCGCTATTAAATATATAGGGTCAAAGCCACCACCTATAATACCACCTAATTCTTTATTTACTTTTTTAGATAATAATCCATCTGTTATTTCTCCATCAGAACTATCCCAATTTTCTTTAAAATAATTACTTAGTAATTCCTTAACAGAATCAAAGCCCTTTAATATTACTTCATGTAAACTTTTAAAAGTATTAACTTTTAATTCATTATCATCTATATTAGGATTATTTTTCTTTATATTTTCTTCACACACTTTATATACTATATTACCATATAATTCCATAGCAATTCTCTCTTCTATATTATATGGTAAAACATCTCCATACCAATCTTTAGCTTTATCATAAACTAAATCTGTTACAACACGAGGACAATCAAGATAAGATAATCCATCATCTGATTTTACTCTAGGAGAAAAAGGAATACCATGAGTATCTACTATAACTTCAATTTCATCTACCATATTAAGTACTTTATTAGTATTTGTAACTACTATCTCATAAGCTAATTTTTCATCTAAAAACGAAAAATCATTTAACATTTCATTTGTTGTTCTAAAATGCTGAGATGGAATATTTTTAATATCTTTTTTAGCAAGAGGATGCCTTCCACCCCCTGGAACTTTTTGATTTACAATTATTTCACGATAAACTTTATCTTCTTTTTTAAAATGATGTACATCACCTGTTGCTACAATAATCTTACCTGCTTGTTTTGTTGCTTCAATTATTTTTATAATGTGTTCTTTAAGTTCGTTTTCATCCTTAAAATCACCTAACTGTATTAAATGATCATAAACATCTAAAGGCTGAACTTCTACATAATCATAAAAATTAATTATATTAGTAAGTTCTTCACCTTCCTTACTTCTAGCTAAAGTAAAAACTTCTGATTCATAACAACCCGAGCCAATTAAAACACCATCTCTTAAACGTTCAACTTCACTTCTTAGTATTCTTGGAGTTTTATATAAATATGTAGTATTAGCAAGAGATATCATTTTAAATATATTTTTTAAACCTGTTTTATTAAGAGCTATTGCATTAAAATGATATGTTCTACCAAATTTATATATTTCATCTTTAGGTACTAATCTTTCTAAGTCAGATATTAATTCATAATTTTGATTTATTACTTTATCTAACATTTTACTAAATACTTTAGCAGTGCCTTCCGCATCATAATCAGCTCTATGATGAGCATCTTCATCAAATGCTACATTATATCTTTTAACTAAAGCTGATAAACTATGTCTTGCATAACCTTGATCTAAAGTTCTTGATAATTCTAACGTATCAATTACAGTATATTTAAATTCACCTAAATTATATTTTTTCATAGCCATTGAAATAAAAGAAATATCAAATTTAGCATTATGAGCAACCAAAGGACAATTACCAACCCAATTCAAAAATCTTTTAGTAACTGTCTTTTCATCATCACATCCTGCTACCATTGAATCTGTAATACACGTAAGCTCAGTAATCTTATCTGGAATATGTCTTTTAGGATCTATTAATTCATCAAATCTATCTATTATTTGCCCATCTTTTAATTTAACTGCACCAATTTCAATCATTTGATCATCACCAGCAGCATTAAATCCGGTAGTTTCTGTATCAAATACAACATATGTACTATCTTTTAAACTTTCATCTGTTGGATTTACAACTATATAAACAGTATCATCTACAAGCGTTAATTCAGTACCATATAATCCCTTAAAATGTTCTTTTGAATCTTCTATATTTTTATTATGATTTTTAATTATACCATAAGCTATAGGAAATGCTTGACACCCATTATGATCAGTTATAGCAACTGCCTTATATCCCATATTTATAGCATTAGTAACAAGTTCACATGTATGTTTTCCTAAATCTAATTTTGTTAATCCATCCATTTGACTCATCATAGTATGAGCATGTAACTCAACTCTTTTAACTAATGCTTCATCTTTTAATATAACATCTTTACTAGGTATTTTAACAACATTTCTGATATTCAAAACTAAATCTTTAGCATATAAATCCTGTTTTACATATCCATTTATCCTAAACCAACCAGACTTCATATTTTTAGATACTTTTTTAAATAAATCAGAATCTTTAGTAAATAACTTAGCATATATACTATCCGTATTATCACTTATTTTTAAAGTAAGTATTTTAAAAGCAGTTTTACTAGATTCAAATTCATCTATACCAAATACATAAGCTTCAACAGTTATATTACCCTCTTCTGCTATAATATCTTTAATCTCTGTTATTTTTCCTTTTATATCTTCTCCTAAAATAATAGAGCTTTTAACTTCAGTTTTAACCAAAGTTTCAACTTTAATTTCTTTTTTTAACTCTTCATTTACTTTTATAGAATTTTCTTTATTTATATATAAATTAATTTTCAAATCCTTAAACCCTATTTTTTTATAAAAATTTATTATACTATCTATATTATTATTTAAAATATTTTCCTCAGCTACATTATCTATTTCTATAGTAAGTATATTATCTTTTACAAACACTTTTTTTTCTTTAAATAAATCTTTCATAGGTTTTGTTAAAGAACTATTTAAAATAGAATATATATAATAATTTATAGCATCATTATAATTAATATTTCTAACAATATATTCAGCTTTAATAGAATCCATATCAGGAAAACCATTTTTAATATTATCCATAATAAATCTTACAACATCATAATTAAGTACATTTTCTATTTCTATTACAAAAACGCCATTTTTTCTTGTCTTATCAAGTACTAATTTTAATATCTTTCCATTATTAAAATAATTATAATAATCATTTGGAAGACCTATTCTATCTAGTAAAATTTTTAATTTATCATGCATAACAACACCTACTTCCATAACAAGTATTATATCATTTAAGATAAATTAATTAAATAGAAAAAAATATTTATTTAAAAAAAAGTAGATAATCTACTCTTTTATAAGACTACTTAATACTTTTATTTCATAACCCCTACTTGTTATAGTATTTACTATTAATCCTAATTTAGATACATCAAAATAATCAACATTATACGTTATTATAGCCCCTTTAGTTAAATTTTCTTTTAAAGTTGTAATATCAGGATCTATAACAGTAGATAATATAGAATGCATTTTCTTTTTATCACATATATTTTTACTCTCATTATTTTTATCATCATTTAAGCAAAAATTAGAATCTTTTAAACTAATACTCTCTATTAAATTATTAGTAACAGATGTCATTTTTTTATCATAAATACCATCATACCCTAAATTATATAATTCATGATTGTAATTAACTATATCAAAAGCTTCATTTACATTATTAGAAAGCCATAACCCATCAACAAAAAAATTACAACTCACATCATATTTAGCCAAATATTTTAATAAATTATTTAAATTATTAGTATTTTTATCTATTTTAAAAATAATAGATACTTGTTTTTTAGTTGAATTTCCTTTTTTTATATAATACTTATATGTATTTGAAATTGTATTAGTAGGCTTTTTAGTTTCATATACTATTTTTTCTTTATCAAATTTATCTATATCTTTCATATTATTATATGATTTTTTTGCATTAATAATAATTCCAGATGCACCAAGTATTAATTCATCATCATTAATTATAGGTTCAATAGGTTTAATATCATTTTTTTCTTTATAATTTATTACATCTACCATAACTGGATCAGTTGATCTTGCTGTTGAAAACACTTTATCAGTATATACAAAGCTAAAAACTAATAACATTAATAAACAAACTAATTTAACAGTTTTTCTAAACATTAAAATCACCTAATTAATAATATGTTTAATTAAAAGAATAATGAAAAAAAGCTAATAGCTATAGCTTTTTTCTGGTTTAATTATATAACTTGCTGTTGCATAATAATTATTCTTATTATTACTAATTTTCCAGTTAGATAATACTTTATTCTTTATAGAAGAATTATTAAATCCAACTATAACAGTTACCTTTGTACTTCTTTCTAAATTAGGTATTTTATATGATATTTCTTTTTCTATATCTTTATCATTTGCTAAAATAACTTCCTTACCAGATATATCAGTATACTTTACTTTGACATTATATTTACCATCTAAAAGAACTAAATTTAATACTCTAGGATCTTTTTTTGTTGTATATATACCAATTTTTCCTTTATCTTTTTCAAATTCTTTTATTTCATTTAAATTAACAGGACTATAATATCCTTTAACAGTGAATATTTTATATATATATTTTTCAGAGTCATCTTTAGAATCTACATATTTCCAACCAAAAGGTGCATAAGATTTTTCTATATTTGATGAATTAACAATCTGAAATTTAATTTTCCAAGTTATATTTTCATTTTTTTTAGATTTTATTTTAATTTTTATATTTTCTGTTTCTCTATTTATTTCTTTAGTATTACTTTTAATCCATTTATTATTTTTTAAATAATACAAAGTATATTTATAATTGCCTGAGTATTTACTAATGCTATCTTTTATTTTAATATCCATAATATAATCATATGATGAATTATAATATCCATCTACAATTAAACCATCATTCATTTTTGTATTACCAGTTAGTTTTCCTAAAGTAAGGTTATAACCATAATCTAAAGGAGAAACATCTTTTAAAATACAAATAAAATTAAATACTAAAAATATACAGATCAAAAGACATATTAAAATAGATATTTTAGCTTTCTTAATAGCTATACTATCAGCAAGTTTAGGTCTACCTACTTTATTTTTTTCTTCTTTTAAAAGTTTATCTATCATAATATGTCCCCTTTCTATTATTTTTTATAATCTAATATTTTCTTATGTATACCTGGCTCTATATCATCAAGTGTATTTATGCTAACTTCTAAAGACTTTTTATAATCTCCGTTAAAAAATAGTTTCTCAGCTTTATTTAATCCATCATTTATAATAGATTTAGATGAACGATAACGATTACCATAAACAATAGCATACTCTGATAATAATGCAAGTTTCACCATATTACTTGTTGTATTATGTAATTTAAACACTAAATCCCTTGCAGTATCTACTCTAACATTTAGTGTATCAACATCTATTGGTTTTTTAGATAATTCCTTTTGTATTTCTAAAACCCCATCGGATGCTTCTTTAAGCTCAACATAATAACTATCTGGTATTACAGGTAATCTATTTTTTCTTATTTGATATTTAGATTGTTTAAGAAGAAGCTTAATATCCTCTAATTGTCCTTTAGCACGTTCTTCATCATCTTTTAAATTACTTACCTTTTCTAATAGATCACTTAACTTTTCATGCAATTTAGATAGTTTTAAAGCTATTATTTCAAGTTCTTGATTTAATTTAGAATAAGCAAAAGAATGATTTTTATCTAACTTTTCTAATCTATCATAATCATCTAAGATAGATATATATTCACTTCTAAATAATTCAACTGACTCAATAGTTTCGGGAGTTAAATTATATTCTTTTTTCATATCAGGAACCTTAGATATTATAGCATCTAAAATTTTACTAATATGTTTTTTCTTTTTATTAAATTCTTTTAGGCCTTCCTCATAATATTTTCTAGTTAATTTTTCAGTTTCAAATTCATTAAATAAAGAATCATAATATTCTAATATTGTTTTAAGTTCAAAAGATACATCTTCTAAATTTAATACTCTAACCCTATCAAATATTGAATTTACTTTTTTTTCAGTTTCAATAATATTATATTCAACATTTAAATAATCAAGTTGATATCCTTGCCTTGTTAATTTAATATATTCAGTAGAAACATCTTCGGTACGCTTTGGTATTAAACTTTTGCCCATAAGCATTACCTCAGGAATTTCATTTATAACTATTTTCATATGTTCGATTAATTCAGTTAAGCCTTTAACTACATAAATAACTTCCTCATAATCCTTTTTTTCCATTACTTCTTCAAATTCTTCAAATCTAGATTCAATGTTTTCAAATTGAAGTTCTATTGTTTTAGTTGTTTCCTCATAGTCAGTTTTAGTATTTTCAAACTTTTCTTTTAATTTTCTATATATAGATTTAAGTTTAGTTACAGTAGATCTATTTTTTTCTTCACTAGACGTAATTTCTTTAATTTCAGAAAGTATTTTTTTTACTTTTATTTTTACTTCATATAATTTAATTTCTATTTCTGATATTTTCTTATATACATCTTCATCCTTAGACTTATCTACCATAAAATCTAAATCTATTAACATATCATTAATTAATGGAAGTGTATCTTTTTCAATTACATCAAACTTTAACTTCCAATTATTATATTTTTCTTCTAACTTATTATTTTTAACTAATGCTTCTACTTTAGATAATTCATTTAAAACAGGTACATTAATAAGTAAATTTTTTTCTCTTTCTAATCTACTTACTGTATTATATAAAAATTTTTTCCTTTTTTTCTTTTTTGTTATAGCAAATATTAATATAATAAAGATAAGAAGTACTATAATAGTAGCTATATATAGGTTGTTGCCCATACTAAAACCTCCTTACTATAAAAATATTTTATCACATAATACGACATTTTGCACTATAATTTAATTTATTTTTTTTAAATATAAATCTTAAAAGTTAGTCATATTTAGCAGGATAAAGACATGAAAAATTTTAATTAATTGAATAAATCTAGGTAAATACT
>CAYOAY010000054.1:0-8398 GCA_964402155.1 uncultured Muribaculaceae bacterium
TTAGCAATTATTTCAATATAGTCAGCATTTGGTTTATCTGAATACAATCCATCATATACTTTAAAATATTGTTTTTCTTCTACCGCCTTTTGTATTTGATAGTCAGACTTTAATTTTTCTTTTAATTCTTTATGAAAATATAACATTTTAATCACCCAATATAATTTTAGACTAAATGGCACACTAAGTCAATAACAAATGAGTCATTTAGTCTAATTTTTATCTGTTTAAATCAAAAGCATCTTTATCGTATTCATCTTCATCAAAATCTCTAACTCGTTCTTTATAATAATCAGGAGCATATACATAATCAAATAATTCATCTTGTTTTGTTGTTCCTTTAGATATTTTAACCACATCTCCATATCAAATTCATCTTCATTATAATAATCTTTTACAACTTCAGCTGTTTCATCTTTTGTATAATCATTGCCTCGTTGTAATAATTTTCTTAAAAACTACTTTAATAATTGAAATAATTCATTTAATCTATAAATTAAACTTCTATTTTCTTGTTCTAGATTTTGATTCTCATATTCTAACTTACTAATTTCTTTTTTATATTTTTGGTTTTCTTTTTCTAATAATTTATAACTATTAGTGTAACTATCAACTTCATTAAATATAGTTTGCATTATTTGCAATCTTACCACCACGTATTGCTACTTCTATATTTTCTTTTAAGCCTTTCTTTACCTAATTTTGAAAGTCATTGTTTTATAATTTTTCCTTTGACACTCAATCCTAGTAGGCAAAATACCTGCTTGGTAGTGTGTTACTTATCTGGATTAAATATTATGTTGAGTATTTTTACCAAAAGACCAGATAAGTCAATTAAGAAAAACATATCAGCTATGCATTCTAATTTTCTTCATGATATAAATACTCATCTGGTATATTAGGATAACCACTAATATAAAAATTAAATATATCATTTAATATTTGTATACATGAATTATAAGATTTTTCATTTAATTTATTTTCTTTAAAATAATTATCTAATTGATTTTTAAAATCATATTCAAATACATTGAATAACATTTCTACTAAAAACTTTTTCTTTTACAATCATGCTTTTTTTGAATTATATAATTATAAGAACATGACATTTTAATTATTTAATGTCATTTTATACAAAACACTTCAACATTTTTACTTGGAATTGATTCAATAGTTCTAAACATTCCTTCAATATCACAAACATCAGTTAATCTATGTTTACCATCTTTTGCCTTCAATTTCAACTGGTGACAATTTGTCACCGTTTCATTTTCCTCTTTTTTTAATCCTTGCTTTAATTTATATTTTATTTCTTATATTTATCCATGATTATATCCACCATCTACTCTTATAACTTCATTATTTATATAACTTGCATCACTACTAGCTAAAAATACTATTACTTTAGCTATTTCTATAGGATCAGCAAATCTTTTTTGATAAATATTTTTACATTCTTCTTTTATATAATCTTCATCTAACTCTTTATTCATTTGTGTATTAACCCAACCAGGTGCAACAGCATTTACTCTTATATATGGTGCATACATTTTAGCCAAATTATGTGTTAATGATATTAAACCTGCTTTTGATGCATCATAATCTAGACTATATTCATAATATGTATCTATACCATTAGTAGATGTAACATTTATTATAGACCCATTTTTATTTTCTAACATATACTTACTAACCTCTCTTGAAACTAAAAATGTCCCTATTAAATTAACATCTAATATTTTTCTAAAATCTTCTTTAGTTTTATCATCTACTAATTTATCTATTGCAATACCAGCATTATTAACAAGTACATCAATACTTTTAAATCTCCTTATTACCTCATCAATCATGTTTTTCACTTCATCTTCTTTTGAAATATCAGCTTTTATACATAAAGCTTTAATATTATATAAATTTTCCACAGTATTTTTTAATTCTAAAGCATCTTCTTTACTATTTAAATAATTTATTACAACATTATATCCTCTTTTTGCAAATTCTATTATAACCTCTCTTCCAATTCCTTTAGATGAGCCTGTTACAAGTACTGTTTTATTCATAATAACCACACATTCCTTTCACTTCATTCAATGCACACATAGTGATGAAAAATATAATTATTTTTCAGACTACCTCTCGTTTTTTATATTATATCACAATAATAAAAAATGAAGTCAAAACTAATTAACTTCATTTTAATAAATACTAATTATAAATTAATTTTAATATTTTCTCTTTTTTCATCTTCTATTTTAAATAATTCTTTTTTTAGTAAAATTAAATATTTTAGCTACTATATTAGAGTGATATATTTAACTTTTACTTATTGTTAGTAATTATATTTACTACCTATTTTTCTTATTTATTTAATATATGCATTTATTTTTATTAATTCTTATTTGTTCTATTATTCTTATCAATATTCATCCCTACTTAACTATCTCAAGAACTATTACATTAATAATCTTACCTAAACAAATTAATATCTCATCAAAATCTATATTTTTTGCATACTCATATCTTTTTTGATAATTTTTCCATCTATTTTTTAGTATGTTACTATGCATAATTAAATCTAAAGTAAGTAATGGTTCTCCAATATAGCCTCTTTTAGAAAAAGTTTTTTCTATTGCTTTTCTAAAGTGTTCTAAGTTAATACTATTCCAATTTTTGGTATAAATTAAATAAATATCATAAAAATCTCTCATTCTTCCATTTAATTCTACTCTGCTTAAAATTGTTTCTATCTTTTCTGATAATACTGTTTCAATATTATAAGCCCATAATTTTACATATCTATCACCTAGAATTGGTTTATATTTATAATTTATTTTCCCAGAAGTAATTGGATCTCCTGTAGCTATATCAATATGAAACATTTCTTTATTATTATCTATTTCAATTTAAATATCAGCTCTAAAACCACCATATTCATCTTCTTGTCTTATTGGTAATATTCCTAAATAACTAAGTTTTGCATTATCATTTATTTCTATTGATACTATTTCTTTAATCATAATAATTATGTTTTTTCGTTAAAATTAGCATTTTTAAATGCAGTATCAATATCCATAGTAGTTCTTTTTTCAACTCCGAATAATGTGCTTAAATAAAATCCACCTTTTAAAATAAAATTATCTTTATATCTACTAACTGATAATCTTTCTATAAATCTATCATACATATAAAGTCTAAGTAACGTATTAAAATCTACATTCTTTTTTTAGAAATGTTTTTAAGCTTATCTTTTAATTGCATGTTATTCATAAAATACCTCTATATAATTCATCACTTCATCTTTAATACCCATTTCTTTAGCATAATTAGATAGTTTTATTAGATCTTTATCTTTTCTTTTTATATATTCTTTTATACTGTATTTAACATGTTCTAAATTCATTCTGTTTTTAGATTTAATAATATCACATATGCATCTTTCCACATCATAAACTCTTACATTATTTCCAATTGGAGTTTTAATTTCAGTTAGTCCTAGTTCATAAATATCATCTGATACATAAAACACTTCATGTTTTTTTAAATGTTTACTATTATAAGTTCTTCTTACAGTAATATCGTATTTTTCATCTGGAGCTTTAATAGAAAGTCCATGAAAATAAAGTGCAGTCATATGGGAATAAATTGTATTTGGCATGCTTAAACTAAAAACATAATAATTATCTTCTATTTTATTAATATCTATATAAATACCAGAAGCAACTTTTTCAACAAGCTTTTTTTTCCACATAGAATTTAAATACATTCTATGAATTCCAAAATTATCTAGTTCTTTAGAAGTAACATATCCATTATTCATTTTCATAATTGATTTAATAATTTCAATATTATTTTTTTCTTTAAATTCTTTTACTGTCACTCTTTTCATAATTTCCTCTTTTGACAAAACTACTGATATTTTAACATTTGTCAGTAATTTTGTTAATCAATTTAAAAATTTTAAATAAAAAATGAAGTCAAAACAAATCAACTTCATTTTAGTATATAACAAGTTCAAAAATTTAAAGTAGAAACATTATTAACTATTAAAACTTCCAATCCTTTATTTCAGGCATATCTTCACCATTAGATATTATATAATTAGAATGCTTAAGTAATTTTTCATTCATATCACTAACTATTTTCACACCGACATCACCTAAATTTAAATTATTTACTGCATCTATTACTAAATTATATCTATCAAGTTTATTTTTAACTCTCATATCAAATGCAGTTGTAATAGTTCCTTCTTCCATATATCCATGAACATGTATATTATGATTATGTCTAAAATATGTTAATTCATGAATAAGTGTTGGATAGCCATGAAATGCAAATATAATAGGTTTATCAGTAGTAAATAATGCATCATAAGCTCCATCAGTTAAAGCATGAGGATGTTTTGTAGTTGAATCTAATTTCATCAAATCAACAACATTTATAAATCTTATCTTAAGACTTGGTACATATTCCTTTAATATTTTAGTTGCTGCAATAGCTTCTATAGTTGGTGTATCACCTGCAGATGCAATTATTATATCTGGATTAATATCATTTGATACAAAATCCCATGTGCCTATTCCTTTAGTACAATGTTTAATAGCATCATCCATATTTAGCCACTGGTATGATGGATGTTTTGATGCAATTATTACGTTTACATAATTCTTACTTTTTAAACAGTGATCTGCGCACGATAACAAACAATTAGCATCTGCTGGTAAATACATTCTTACAACATCTACTTTTTTATTTGCAATATGATCTAAGAATCCTGGATCTTGATGTGTAAAGCCATTATGATCTTGTTGCCATACATTTGATGTTAAAATAAAATTCAAAGAAGATATAGGCTTTCTCCAAGAAATTTCATTGCAAACCTTTAGCCATTTAGCATGCTGTGATGCCATAGAATCAATTATTCTAATAAAAGCTTCATAGCTAGCAAAAAAACCATGTCTACCAGTTAACAAATATCCCTCAAGCATTCCTTCACACATATGCTCAGAAAGATAAGAATCCATAACCCTACCGTCTTTTGATAAATATTCATCATTATCTTTTATATCTAATTGCCAGTTTCTACAAGTTTCATCAAAAACATCATAAAGTCTATTACTCATAGTCTCATCTGGACCAAATATTCTAAAGTTTTTATTTTCATTATTCAATTTAAAAATATCTCTTATAAAAGAACTTAATACTAACATATCTTGCTTTTTAATACTACTTGGCTTTACAACATCTACTTTATAATCTGTAAAATTAGGCATTATAAGAGGTAATCTTTTTAATCCTCCATTAGTATTAGGATTAGAACCCATTCTTTTATCACCTTTAGGGCATAAACATCTAAGTTCTTTAATTAAAGTACCATTATTATCAAATAGCTTCTCAGGATGATAACTTCTAAGCCATTCTTCCAGTATTTTTATATGTTCTTCTTTTTCCATAGAAATAGGTACTTGATGTGCCCTAAAAGAACCTTCTATTTTTTTACCATCCACTTCTTTTGGCCCCGTCCAACCTTTAGGAGTTCTTAATATTATCATTGGATATTTAGCTTTTTCATCTTCTTTTAATACTTTTATATCATTGACTACAGCATCTAAAGTAGAAGCCATTTTCTTATGCATTAATATTTCATCTGTTCCTTCTACTAAGTAAGGTTTATATCCTAAGCCATAAAAATAGCTAGCTAACTCATCATTAGTCATTCTAGAAAAAATAGTGGGATTACTTATTTTATAACCATTTAAATGAAGTATTGGAAGTACAACACCATCAGTTTTAGGATTTATAAATTTATTACCATGCCAGCTTGTTGCAAGTGGCCCTGTTTCTGCTTCTCCATCACCTATAACGCAAGCTGCAATTAAATTAGGATTATCAAGTACTGCACCAAAAGCATGAGATAAACTATATCCTAACTCTCCACCTTCATGAATAGAACCTGGTGTTTCAGGTGCAACATGAGAAGGAACTCCACCTGGATAAGAAAACTGCCTAAATAGTTTTTTTAATCCCTCTTCATCCATAGTAATTTCGGGATATATTTCTGTATAACTACCTTCTAAATAGGTATTAGCTATCATAAAATTACCACCATGTCCTGGTCCTGATATATAAATCATATCTAAATTATACTTATTAATTACTCTATTTAAATGTGTATAAATAAAATTTTGTCCTGGAACTGTTCCCCAGTGTCCTACTATCTTCTTTTTTATATCCTCTTTTGTAAGCGGCCTTTTTAATAAAGGATTATCAAGTAAATATAGTTGACATGCTGATATATAATTAGCAGCTTTAAAATATCCATCTAAAATTTCTAATTCTGTCATATTTATCCCTTCCTATTCTAAAAAGATTATATCATATAAAGTTTTAAAAATACAGCAAAGATTATAAAAATAAAGATATTAAAAAAAGAAAAAACTTCATAACAATTGAAGTTTTAACTATTTTTTTAATATATTTTAAATATATTTTTTAATTATTTTATCAAAATCTTCTTCTAAATTTTGCTTTCTAATAAACCCATTAAACCCATCTTCAATATAATGTTTTTTAATAGATTCTTTATCTTCATTTAACATAATAATAACCGGTATATTAAAATCTTCTTTACACTCTTTTAACTTTTTAAATATACCATACCCACTAACTGGTTTCATTTCATCTTCTAATAAAATTAAATCAAAGCTTTCTTTATCATTTACCCTTTGAATTAAATCATTACTATGCATAGTAGTTAAAAGTTCAATATCATATTTACCCGCTAGAGAATTTAAATCTTTTAAAGTTTTTAATTTATCACTTACTATAATAACTTTCTTCTTATTAAATATATATTCATTATAGTAGTTATCTTTTTCTATCATCATTTTTTGATCTAATACTATAGTAAATGTACTTCCTTTATTTTCCTCACTTCTAATATTAATATGACCACCCATTTTACTTATTAACTTAAAAGCTAGTTTAAGATCTATATCTAAGTTATCTAATTTTAAAAGATCAGTATCTTCTAAAGAACTATTACTTTTTAATAATTCATTTAGTTTTTCAACACTAATACCAACACCAGAATCTTCAACTTCTATTATAAGTCTACATACATCATATTTAATTATTTCATTAACATTAATTTCTATATAACCTTCTTTTGTATATTTAGCAGCATTAAAAAGTATACTACTTAATATTTGCTTTAATTTAACAGAGTCTCCATATAATTCAGTTGGTATATTTTTACTTATATTAAATCTTAATTCAACATTACTTTTTATTTTAGGTTTAACATTTGTTATACAAGTATTAATTAATGGATATATATTATATGTTTCACTACTAACAATTAATTTACTAGATGAAATATTAGAAATATCAAGAACATTATTTATAATATTTTTAAGTCCCCTTGCATTATTTTCAATTATTTTTAAACCTCTTTGTATTTCATCATTATCTTTCTCATTTTCTAGAATTTTTTTGACTTCTAAAATATTTTCTATAGGCCTTTTAGTATCTTGTTGCATACTAAATAAAAAATTAGATTTTTCTTCACTCATACTTTCTAATAGTTTCTTATTTTTATTAAGTTCATATATCATTTTTACATCAGGATTTTCAATAGTAAAAAACATAATCAAATCAGCATATGATGCCATTAAAGAAATAAGAAGTATTTCAGGAGCTACTTTTCTTACAATAAGTGAAACAACAGCAAGAAGCGCAAGAAAAAATAATGGTATAAATTTTTTTAAACTATCTCTTTTAAAATTCTTAATTAATGTTTTTATAACTAAAATAATTATAAATAATATATAAAACGTAAGTATTAAGACAAGTAAATTAACAGCATCACCAGATGTATCAATTATACCATCATGATTTATTACATTAACATTTATAAAAAAGAAAATAATAGATACTATTAAGTTTAATATAATAGTTATTTTTTGAATCATTTTTCTTATTTTTTTATTATTATAAACAGATACAATTAAAACATAATTAAATAAAGCCCATACCCAAAATAATATTAAAATATAATCTAATCTATGAATATTATAAATATAATTTGGAATTCCATAAAGATTCATTATAACTACTAAAATAGATGCTAAAACAGATTCTAAAAGACCAATTATAATAAGATAAGAATAAGCTTTAGTCTCATCGCTTTTAATTCTTTTCTTAGAAAAAAATACTATAACAACTAATAAATTAATTAAAACAGCACATATTGGAAAATATAAATTTGACATAATTATCCTCCTACTTTCTAAATAAAGTATAACACAAGAAAATATTATATACAATAAAAGAAATCATTAATTACAGGATAAAGACATGAAAAAATTCCAATTAAATACTTGACATACTATATTTA
>CAYOAY010000055.1:0-8349 GCA_964402155.1 uncultured Muribaculaceae bacterium
TAGGAAGAAATATTAGAGAGGTAATTGCTAAAAATGGTGGAACAATGCCAGAAGATTTGCCTACACCTAAAAAGTCTTTAAAAGAATTAGAAAAAGGACAAAAGGGGCAAGAAAAAATTGAAATGAAATAATAAAAAATAATTAAAGGGAAGTGAATTTATGAAGACTGATGATTTTGATTATGAATTACCTAAGGAGTTAATTGCACAAACTCCTCTTAAAAATAGAAATAAGTCTCGTATGATGATATTAGATAAAGAAACTGGTGAATATAAAGATGATAATTTTACTAGCTTAATTGATTATTTAAATGAAGGTGATACTATTGTTTTAAATGATACTAAAGTAATACCAGCTAGAATAATAGGTAGTAAAATAGATACTAATGCTGTAATAGAAGTATTGATGCTTAAAGATTTAGGTAACGATACTTGGGAGTGTTTAACTAAGCCTGCAAAAAGAGTAAAAATAGGTACTATTATTAAATTTTCTGATGATTTATCATGTGAATGTGTATTTGTAGGTGAAGATGGTATAAGACATTATAGATTTATTTATAATGGAATATTACTAGAGATATTAGATAAGTTAGGTGATGTGCCTCTTCCTCCTTATATTACTGAAAAATTAGAGGAAAAAGATAGATATCAAACTGTTTATGCTAAAAATCCTGGATCAGCTGCTGCACCTACTGCAGGACTTCATTTTACTAAAGAATATTTGGATAAAATAAAGCAAAAGGGTGTTAATATAGTATATGTAACTTTACATGTTGGACTTGGAACATTTAGACCGGTTAATGTATCTGATGTAACAAAACATGAAATGCATTCTGAAATATATAATTTAAGTGAAAGTGCAGCAAATTTATTAAATGAAACAAGAAAAAAGGGCAATAGAATTATTGCTGTTGGAACTACATCAACTAGAGTTTTAGAGACAGTAGCTGACATAAATGGAATGTTTAAAGCACAGTCTGGGTCTACTAAAATATTTATATATCCAGGTTATAAGTTTAAAGCAATTGATGCACTTCTTACTAATTTTCACCTGCCAAAGTCAACACTTATAATGCTTATTAGTGCACTTGCAGGAAAAGAAAATGTACTTAATGCGTATAATCATGCGGTAAAAGAAAAATATAGATTCTTTTCCTTTGGAGATTGTATGTTTATAAAATAGGAGGTATTATGGCAAAAATAAAATATGAATTAATTAAAAATAATAAAGATGATAAAAATATAAGACTTGGTATATTACATACTAATCATGGGTCTTTTTCTACTCCAATGTTTATGCCTGTTGGAACGCTTGCTAATGTTAAAACATTAATGCCAGAAGAACTACTTGCATGTAATTCTGCAGTTGTGTTGTCTAACACTTATCATTTATGGCTTAGACCGGGTGAGAATATAGTTTCTAAAGCTGGTGGGCTTAATAAATTTATGAATTATCCAGGACCTACTTTAACTGATTCTGGTGGCTTTCAAGTATTTTCACTAGCAAAACCTAGAGATATATCAGAAGAAGGAGTTAAATTTAAAAGCCATATAGATGGTACTAATTTATTTTTAACACCAGAAAAATCAATTGAAATACAAAATAAATTAGATAGTGATATTGCAATGAGTTTTGATGAATGTGCACCATATCCTGCAACTAGAAGTTATATTGAAAACTCTATGAGAAGAACAATACGTTGGGCAAAAAGAGGAAAAAAAGTTTTTAATAATCCTAATCAATCTTTATTTGGTATTGTGCAGGGTGGTGAATTTGAAGATTTAAGGAAAGAAAGTGCCCTAGAAACCGTAAAAATTGGTTTTGATGGTTATTCTATAGGTGGAACATCTGTTGGCGAACCTAAAGATGTTATGTATAATATGATTAGCTATTCAACTAAATATTTGCCAGAAGATAAGCCAAGATATTTAATGGGTGTTGGAGATCCAATAGATATATTAGAAGGAGTATCTAGGGGTATTGATATGTTTGATTGTGTGCTTCCAACTCGTATAGCTAGACATGGTAATTATTTTACAAGAAATGGTAAAGTAAATATTAGAAATGCAAAATATAAAGAAGATTTTTCACCACTTGAAGAAGCATGTGACTGTTATACTTGTAAAAACTTTACTAAAGCTTATGTAAGACATTTAATAACAGCAAAAGAAGTAAATGCCGGACGTCTTTTATCAATTCATAATATAAGATTTTTAATTAAATTAACAGAAGATATAAGAGAAGCTATTAAAGAAGATAGATTTTTAGAATTTAAAGAAGAATTTATTGATAAATATCAAAACAGGCACTAATTTTCAGTACCTGTTTCTTTTTGCTTATTTTTACCAATTATTCCTCCCATAATACTAAATATTAAAAGTATAAAATAATATATTAAGTAATTTAAATTAAAATTATTTTTAGCTATAAATAATGAAACTATATTCATAATCAAAAACCATATTCCAAAGTATATTAAGCCTGCTATATAGCCTTTTTGTTTGACGTTTAAACAAAGTTTAAAGCAGCCGGTAAAGATTGATATTATACTAGTTAAATATAAAAATACTTTATTTAAATTATCTCCTATAATATCAAAATAATAAAGAATACTTGAAATTAAAGAGCCAATTAATATAATTAACAGAGTATAACAAAAAGGGAAAAAATATTTTTTAATAATATCACCTCTAATTAAATATATTATTTGTATATAAAATTATGATTATAAACATAATAATAATGGTGATAGTATGTCATATTTTATAACAATATTTAAAACTTTTTTTATTTATTTACTTGTTGCTTTTATATTTAGAATTATGGGTAAAAGAGAAGTTGGTCAGCTAGGAACATTTGACCTTGTAGTATTTATTTTAATAGCGGAACTAGTAGCTATTGCAATAGAAAATAAAAATAATTTTATTCTTCATTTGCTTCCTGTAATTGTACTTGTAATTCTTCAAGTTTTAATATCGAAATTATCTTTAAAGAGTATAAGATTTAGACGTTTTATAGATGGAAAGCCTGTTATTATAATAAAAAAAGGTGTAATAAACTTTAAAAATATGGTAGAACAAAGATATACTTTAGATGACCTACTTCTTCAGTTAAGGGAAAAAGATGTAAGAACTATTGATGAGGTAGATTATGCTATATTAGAAATTAATGGCAAATTATCAGTTTTTAAAAAAGATAATAAAGATAAAAATATATATCCATTACCAATAATAATAGATGGAAATGTACAATATGAAAATTTATATAGTATTAATAAGAATAAATCTTGGTTATTAAATTTACTATATGATAGAAAAATAATGGTAAAAGATGTATTTTATGCATTTTATAAAAAAAATGATATATATATAATTAAAAATAATGAATTAGAAAAATAAATATTAATTTATATAACATCTAATATTTAAGTTAGATGTATTTTTATTTTGAAGAAAATATTAGCTTTTATCTATATATGAAAGCTAATGTTTATATAATTGTTAAATATTAATTATTATGCTATAATTCTTTTAGAATTAAAAGGAGGTTTAAAGTGAATAATAAAGTAGATGAAAATATAAATAATGCTTTAGATGATATATTTGGTACTGATTTACTTGAAATAGATATTAATAATAAAGATAAAAAAGTAAGTAAGAAAAGGAATAATAAAAGTATTTATATATATATATTCTTAATTATATTATTATTAGTAATTGTGTTACTTATGTTTATTTATGATAATAATTCTAAAGAAAAGATAGTTAATTGTTCTTATAAAGCAAATGATAAGGGATATAGTATAACTGATGAATATATAATTACATATAAAGAAAATAAAATTATATATTTTGATGGAAAATATATATATAGGGCTTTAAATGAAGAATATAAAAATCAAATTGATTATGTAAAAGATGAAAAGATGCCTGTAATTATTAATAGTAATGGTATGCCGGGATTTACTTATATATATGAAATAGGAGAAGATTATTTTTCTGTAAATAGTTATTTGGATTTTTCTTTATTTGATTATAATTTGATAGATAAAAATGATAATGATAATTATCCAATAAGTTATATTACTATAGATTCATCTACTACATATGAATCTTTAGTTAAAAATTTAAAAAAAGATGGATATACTTGCACTAAAAGTAAATAAAGTATGATATAATACTTTGAGTAAGGGAGTTGAAGAACTTGAAAGAATTAACAGAACAAGAATTAGTAAGAAGACAAAAGTTAGAAGAGATTAAAAAAGTATGTAATCCATATCCAGATAGATTTGAAAGGACACATACTTTAAAGGAAGCTAAAAACTTAAGTGATGGATTAGAAAATGTTAAAATAGCTGGTAGAATTATATTTGCAAGAAAGATGGGGAAGTTAAGCTTTGTTCGTATAATGGATTTAGAAGGTGCTATGCAGCTTGAATTTAGAGTTGATATAGTAGGAGAAGATAATTATGCTTTCTTTAAAAAGCAAATTGATACTGGAGATTTTATTGGTGCAACAGGAGATATTTTTACAACTCAAACTGGTGAAAAAACTTTAAGGGTAAATAGTTTTGAATTTTTAGGTAAGGCTTTAAGACCTCTTCCTGATAAATTTCATGGACTTGCTGATACTGAACTTAAGTATCGTCAAAGATATGTTGATTTGATATCTAATGAAGAATCTAGAAAAGTATTTTTAGGAAGAAGTAAACTATATGCTTTTATTCATAGATATTTAGGAGAAAATGGATTTTTGGAAGTTGAAACACCAATATTACAAACAGCAGTATGTGGAGCTAGTGCTAGACCTTTTTATACTCATCATAATGCTCTTGATATAGATTGCAATCTTAGAATTGCTCCTGAAACTTATTTAAAACAATGTATTGCAGGTGGATTTGATAGAGTTTATGAAGTTGCTAAGTGTTTTAGAAATGAAGGTATGGATCCACAGCATTTACAAGAATTTACTCAAGTAGAATGGTATGTTGCATATTGGAATTTTGAAGATACAATTAAATTTTATAAAAAGTTTATGCAAGAATTACTATTAGAATTAGTTGGTACTACAAAAATAGAATATCAGGGTAACACTCTTGATTTTGGAAAAGAAAATTGGAAGAGAATTAATTATATTGATGAGATGAGAAAAATATTTGGATTTGACTTTTTAGAAATTGATGATCCACTTATTTTGAAAGAAAAAATAGTAAGTAGTGGTCTTTATTCATATGATGATTTAGATGAATATAAATCAGTTAGTCAAATAATTGATTATGTTTATAAAAGAAAGGTAAGAGAAAATATTGTTGAACCAACAATTATTTATAATTATCCTGCTGTTATGATGCCACTTACTAGAAGAAATGATAATAATAATAAGATGGTAGATATGTTTCAAGTTGTAGCTTGTAAATCAGAACTTTGTAAAGCATATTCTGAATTAGTTGATCCAAAAGTTCAAAGAGATGCATTTGAAGATCAAGCAAAAGCTAAAAAAGATGGGGATGAAGAGACTATGGAATTAGATGAAGGCTTTTTATCTTCTATGGAACAAGGAATGCCTCCTATTTCTGGAATTGGTTTTGGAATAGATAGACTTATGATGTTAATATTTAATCAGCCATCAATTAGAGATGTTGTATTATTTCCTCTTATGAGACCTGATATTAGTAATCCAAATGTAAAAAAAGAAGATTAATCTTCTTTTTTTGGTTTTATTAAAAATAAAAATATGTTAAAATATTAATATAAGAAGTAAAGGAGTTAAGTTATGTTTATTGGATTTTATGGTGCATCAGTTTTTCTTACATATTTGGGAGTTTCATTTGCTATTACTGGTATGGTTATAGCATCACTTGGTAATATACCAATTGCATTTATGTGTTTAATATTATCAGGTATATGTGATATGTTTGATGGAACAGTTGCAAGAGCTTGTAAAAGAAGTGAAGAAGAAAAGAAGTTTGGAATACAAATAGATTCATTAGTTGATACTGTATCTTTTGGTGTATTTCCAATTGTACTTGGAATATGTATGGGATTTACTAGTAAATTAAATATAATAATATATATTATTTATGCTTTAGCTGCAGTTATAAGACTTGCTTATTTTAATGTCTTAGCAGAGGAAAAAACTATTTTTAATAAGAGAAAAAAAGAAAGAGTATCTTATTATTATGGTCTTCCAGTTACTAGTATTGCTATTATATTACCTTTTACATATAACCTAGATATTTTTAATGCACATAATGTATTTATAAAGGCATATCCTTTAGTTATGTTAATGACAGCTATTTTATTTATATTAAATATAAGAATAAAAAAGCCATCTGGTATTTGGTATGTAGTATGTTCTATTTTAGCGGTTATAGAAATAGCTATTATTTTATCTGTATCTAAGTTATGAGAAAAATATGTAAAGATAATCCAAATATTGGGTTATCATTTTTGTATAATACATATATAGGCAGAATAATTCTAAAACCGTTAGTAAAAAGTAGAATAATATCATGTTTAGTTGGTAAATATATGGATAGTTTTTTATCAAAAATTATTATTAAACCTTTTATAAAAGCTAATAATATAAATATAGATGAATTTGAAAAAAAAGATTATAAAAGTTTTAATGACTTTTTTATAAGAAAAATTAAAGTTAAAAATAGGATAATTGATAAAGCTAAAGATTCATTTATATCTCCATGTGATTCTAAACTTACATATTATGAAATTAACAAAAATAGTACATTTAAAATTAAAAATAGTTTATATACTGTATCATCATTATTAAAAGATGAACAGTTATCTAAAAAATATAAAGATGGTATTTTATTAGTATTTAGACTTTCACCAGATGATTATCATAGATATTGCTATATAGATGATGGTAAAATTAATGCCAGTTATAAAATAAATGGTTTGTTTCATTCTGTAAATACGATTGTATATGATAAATGTAAAGTTTTTAAAGAAAATACTAGGCAGTGTACACTAATTAATACTAGAAACTTTGATGATATAGTTCAAATCGAAGTTGGAGCTTTATTAGTTGGGAAAATAAATAATTATAAAGCTTTTGGTAATGTTAAAAAAGGAGAAGAAAAAGGATATTTTATGTATGGAGGTTCAACTATTATAATTATTTTAAAAAAAGATGTAGTTAAAATAGATGATGAAATCATAAATAATTCTAATATGAATTTAGAAACATATGTAAAATATGGAGAAAAAATAGGTAAAAAAATATAATTGGATATATTAATATTTAAATAATATGTTATTATAAAAAAGGAGGGATTAATAATGAGTGATGAAAATGAAAAAATTATAGTAAATGAACCAGAAAATATTACAAGGGAAATTAATTTAGATGAATTATATGATGGTGTTATAAATAATACTGTAGTTATTGATCCTTTAACTAAAGATGAAGTATTATTAAAGCAAAAAAAAAGTAATTTTAAAATTATTCTAGTAATAATCATAATAGCTATTTTACTTTTACTTTATTATGTTAATAATAAAATGGAAAAGAATTTAACAATTAAAGATAATAATAAGACTACAAATAATAAAGTAATTTCAACAACAAAAATTAATAATTTAAAAGGAAGTCTTAATTGTACGTATTCTTCAAAAAGTGATTCAGATAGTCAAAACGTAAGTTTTATAGCAAATTATGAAAATAATAAAATATTAGATAGTACTTTTGATTATGTTGTAATTTCGTTAAGTGAAAGTGCTAGTGATGTTGTTAAAAACTTAATTGAACAATATGAAGAGTTTTATATTAATAATGCATCTGTTAGTGGAAATAATATAAGTTTTGAGAAAAATGATAAAGGTTTTACCTTTGATGTTAAAACAGATTATAGTGTATCTTTATTTAATAGCATAAGTATTATAGAGGGTAAAACAGTTTTATATGCTAAACCTATTATTGATGATACGGCTGATAATTTAAAAAGTACTTATGAAAATAAAGGTTTTACATGTAATTTAGTAGAAAGCAAGGATGATAATAATGAGTAATAATGAAAAAGAATTAGAAAGAATAAAAAAGAATTTTAGAACTTATAAGTTAATTATGATATTAATAGATATAATAGCACTTATTATATTATTTATTCAAATAAATATGAAAGATATAGCATACTATTCATATATATTACTTATAATTTGTAATTTACTCATATTTTTAATTAAACCTAATATGTGTATTAAAGATAGTAAAAAACTGTAAAAAATATATATTTTTATATTTTTTTTAATTTTAATGCTAAAGAATATGTTATTATCCTGAGTTTGACAGTTTAGAATCAAAAAATGTGGTTTTGACCTTATTTTATAA
>CAYOAY010000056.1:0-8165 GCA_964402155.1 uncultured Muribaculaceae bacterium
GTTTTTGTATTTGAATTTTCAGCTCTAAATGTTGGACCAAACGTATAAGTTTTTTTATAAGCTAATGCAAAAGTTTCGGCTTCTAGTTGCCCTGATACTGTAAGGTTTGCTTGCTTGCCAAAAAAATCCTTATCATTATAAATCTTTCCTGTTTTAGCTACTTTATCCAAATCAAGTGTAGTTACTCTAAACATTTCACCTGCACCTTCACAATCACTTGCAGTAATTAATGGTGCATGAAAATATACAAATCCTTTTTCTTGAAAATACTTATGTATTGCATATGAAGCTATGCTTCTTATTCTAAATACAGCTTGAAATAAATTAACTCTAGGTCTTAAATAAGCTTGTTCTCTTAAAAATTCATATGAATGCCTTTTTGGCTGCATTGGATAATCTTCAGAGCAATCACCTTCTAATTTTATTTCCATAACTTTAATTTCAAAATCTTGACCTTTACCAGTTGATTTAATAACTTTTCCTTTAACTGTTATAGCACTTCCAATATGATATTTAGAAATAATATCAAAGTTTTTTAATTCATTATCATATACTAACTGAATATGTTTAAAACAAGTTCCATCTGAAAAATCTATAAATCCAAATTCTTTTTGTTTTCTATGATTTTTAATCCAACCTTGTAATACAACTTCTTTATCTAAATAATCATTAATTTTTTCATATAATTCTTTTACATCCATCATATTTTCCTCCTTAATTAAAAAACAGCTACGCATCCCATAGGGACGAATAACTGCTTATATCCGTGGTACCACCCAGCTTATTGTTTATAACAATCACTTTTGTAAAAACGTAACGTGTTTTTAATTAACGTCTTAGCCTACTTTATTCGGTAAGATGCTCCTAGGTGTTCTTTCGTTAAATTATCATACTAATTTCCACCAATCATTAGCTCTCTATAATGAATCATCTAATTACTTTTCCTAATCAAAGCATTTAAAATATACATGGATTATAACATATCAAAAATAAAAAAGCAACAAATGTTGCTTTAATTTCTAAATGGCGCTTCAAGTAGGACTCGAACCTACGACCTGCCGGTTAACAGCCGGATGCTCTACCAACTGAGCTATTGAAGCATTTAAAACTCAAATTACGTTATTAATTATATTATTTATAATATGCTTTGTCAAGCACTTTTTTTATTTTATTCAAATAATATATTTACATATTATAATTATATGTTAAAATAGTAAACATTATTTTTAATTAAGGGGCGATAAAATGGAAACTATTAACTATGAAAATTTAATAGTTAACGATAATACAATATCATCAGGTTCATTTGGTAAAATATATAAATGCGAGTATATGGGAAACATATATGCTTATAAAGAATTTGAATCATCTTCTTTTTTATGTAACAGAAAAAGAAAATTAGAAAATATAAGTAATATTAAAGAAGACTTTTTAATTACACCTTATTATTGGATTAAAAAGGACGGAGAAAAATTGGGCTATTTAACAAAACTTCTTAATGGAAAAGATATAATTTCTATTCAATTTTTAGGTATTGATTATAAAATTGATATTATTAATAAAATTAAAAATCAAATACAGTTAATGCATAAATATGAATTAATACATGCTGATATATCAAGTTCAAACATAATATTAGAAAATGATATTCCATATATTATAGATTTTGATAATTCTTCATATAACAAATACTATACAAATATTTATGATAGTAGTGATATGGCTCAAGAATTTATAAGAAAATATGGTATATGTAAAGAATTAGATATATTTATGTTTAACTTATTAACATTTGAACTTATAAATAACTGTAATTATAACTTAATAAGAAAAAATATTATATTAAAAAACTTTGGCAATTTTGATAATATTGATTCTAAAGATATATGTGAAACTTTCTTTTTAGATGATAGTCTGCCAAATAAAAAATTTTTAATAGATACTATAAAATAATTATTTATATTTTATATTATAAACACTTGGTCCTTTAACTATATTTCCATCTATATCAAATCTTGAACCATGACATGGGCAATCCCATGTTTTATCAACTTCATTATATAATAAATGACATTTTAAATGAGGACAAGTATTTAAAACCATATGTTTATTTCCGTTTGAATCAATGTGAATTCCTACTCTTTTTCCATCTTTCTTGGTAATATAAGTTTTATCTTTATACCATGAAGGATTTTTTCTTATTAAAGTAAAACTATAAGATTTTATGGCTGTATACAAAGTATTTTTCAAAAAATTAATATTCTTTTTTATATTTAAATTTCTTGTTGGTGAAAATAAAGAAAAATATTTACTTTTTTTACCCAATATCAAATTAGAAATAATTTTACCTGCTATAGTTCCATTAGTCATTCCCCAAGTATTATATCCAGTAGCTATAAATACATTTTTATCTGTTTTGGATATTTTTCCTATCAACGGTAAATGATCATTTGTCATAACATCCATATTGGTCCATACATAACTTGGAGTTTTTTTTAAAATTTTCTTTGAATTAAATATACAATTATCATAGTTTTTTTTACTATTTAAATTTTCACTTATTTTACTTGCACCTCTTAAATATATAACATACTTATTTTTATTATCTTCATAATACCTTAAAGAAATAATAGGTTTATTAGTAGAAATGTATGCATATTTATTAACATCTGATACTTCAGTTGCACATAAATATGATTTTTCCAAATATGTTTTAAGAGGAATAAAACCTGGTAATGAAAAAAAAGGATAACTACAAGCTACAACTATCTTTTTAGCTTCTATCCTGCTATTATTTACATATAAAATATATCCATTATCTTCTTTTTTTATTTTTGTTACCATACTTTTCTTATAAATATCAATATTATCATATTCTTTTAATATTTCAAGTAAGCCATTTATATATTTAGCAGGATTAAATGTATAATTATTTTTTACCATAATTAAATCTTTTATATTTTCTATATGAACTAATGAAAGTGAATCATCATAATTAACATCTAATTTCTTTAATATTTCTTTTTCTGTTTTAAACTTATTTAAATCCTTTTTAGAGCAAGTAAAAGTTATCATAGATGTCTTTTTTAAATCACATTCAATTAAATTATCATTTATTATTTTTTTTATTAACTTAATAGCATCTTTTTGTGATTCATAATATAATTTTGATGTATTAAAATCATAAATACTTTGTATATAACTATATTTTAAATCCTGAAGATATGTAATTTTTGCAGTACTTTTACAAGTTGTTGAAGATATAAAATCTTTAGCATCAACTATTATTATTTTATATTTAGAATCTTTTAAATTATAAGCTGTAGAAAGCCCTGTTATACCACCGCCAATAATTACAATATCAGTTTTTTTATTAACATCTAACACTTTAAATTTTGATTTAATTTTATAATTTTGCCATAAACTTTTTTTCATTTAATATCACCAATATTATTATGAGTAATATTAAGCGTCATATTCAAAATATATTTTAAGATAAAAAAAACGCAATTCATAAAGAACCACGTACGTATTCAATTGGTTGCGGGAGTAGGATTTGAACCTACGACCTTCGGGTTATGAGCCCGACGAGCTACCGAACTGCTCCATCCCGCGATATAATTAAATGGCGGAGGAAGAGAGATTCGAACTCTCGCGCCGGTTGCCCGACCTGCCGGTTTTCAAGACCGGTCCCTTCAACCAGACTTGGGTATTCCTCCATCTTCATAATTATTATATGCATTTTTTTAAAACATATAACAATCAAACAACGTTAAAATTATAACATACTTATTTTTTGTTTGTCAACACCATTGTAAATAAAAATAGGCACATTTATGCCTATTTATGAATATATTTCTACGCTAGCAACTTAGATTACTAATATTTATTAGTAAGCCTTTAATCTAGCTACATAATATTCACCATTCCTTCTTTTTATCTATTATTAAAAATTTATATTTTCTGATAAATTTTTTATTTTTTAAACTAAATTGTTTTTAAATTCCTTTCCTAATATAATTTAAATTAAATACATAAATAAATCTATTTTCTTCTAATAATCATCACCTACCTTATATTTTTATTATAATATTAAATTATTAAAATAGATCATATTTTTTATTAAAGTTTATTAATTAAATCAAAATAAAAATCTCATTATTATTTAAATGAGATTTTAATATTATTATTTAAAACTTACAGTTATATTTTTTTCTTTATATGTATTATTTTCTAATGTTTTAATTGTTAATTTTGCAGTATCATTCGTTGTCTTTTCATATAATGCATTACTAAGTACACTAAATGACTTAACTTCTTTATCATCAATTTTTGTTATAATATCGCCTTTTTTTAAGCCTGCTTTTGAAGCTGCACTACCATCTGTCACTTCTGATATATAAAAACCTGTAGGTACATTTGGTGCTAATGATATAGTATCTGTCATATAACCTTGAATACCCAACGTAACTCCACTGCTAACTTCATTTCCATTCATTAATGAAGTAATAATATCTTTAACATCAGTTATTGGAATTGCAAAACCCATTCCCTCAACACTAGCAGATGAACTATCACTAGATGAATATTTAGCTGAATTTATCCCAATTACCTCACCACTACTATTAAGAAGTGCACCACCTGAGTTACCACCATTTATAGCAGCATCTATTTGAATCATTTCATTTGTATAATTATCTATTGTAACACTTCTATTTAAAGCACTAACAACTCCTGTTGTAACTGATTGACCATATCCTAATGCATTACCTATAGCAATTACTCCATTACCTACTTTTAAACTACTACTATCACCTATTGTAGCTACTTTAATTTGTTGTAATGTTTCATTTTTCATTGAACTTATCTTAACTGAAATTACGGCTATATCTTTTCTTTCAGTAGAACCTTTAACAGTTGCATCAACACTATTATCATCTATAAATTGAACAGATAATTCATTTGCACCTTCTACAACATGATTATTAGTAAGTATTAAAAGTTCATCACTAGTTTTACCAATAATTATTCCTGAACCAGCACCTTGACTATAACTATTCTGTCCAAAATAATTAGGTCCAAACATACCATTAGATACAAGTGTTTTACTTGTTATTGCAACGATCGAAGGCATAACATTCTCAACAACTTCAGATACATCAGTAATATAAATTCCATCTTTTATATTATTATTACTTTTGCTTGTCTGAGTTTGTTTAAGTTCAATTTTATTTTTTGCTAAATTATTACTTGTATTCTTTAAATATTTATACACTGGAATAGATATTTGAACTATTACAATAGCTAACGTAACAAATATAATTATTAAAGCTATTTTTTTATTATTCCTTTTCTTATTTATTTTATTATTCTCATTATTTATATCTTTTTCTATTATTTCCATAATGTCCTCCCATTTTTTATTTTAACATAAATTATACCCATAAAATAATTATATTAAAAAAATATTAAATAAAAATTAAATTTTATAAATTTTTCTTAAAAACAACTCTAAATATAGTATAGTCGTTTTTTGTATATGCATTTATTGTAGCATTATTTGAATTTGCAATATTTTTAGCTATTGCAAGACCTAATCCATATCTATTATCATTTCTATTTCTTGATTTATCTAAACGGTAAAATCTTTCAAATATTTTTTCTTCCTCCCCTTTTGGAATTTTATCTCCTTTATTCTTTACTTTTAGTATAACACTATTTTTTAATTCTTTCAAAGAAACTATTATTATTTCATTTTTAAAACTATGTTTTATAGCATTATCTAATAATATTGAAACTAATTGTTTTATTTGCTGTTCATTACATATTATATGTTTTTCTTCTTCAATATCAGTTTTTAGCTTAATATTTTGCTCAAACATGAGACTTTCATATGTAAGAGTCTGAAGTAATACAAGCTTTGAAATATTACATTTAGAACATATCACATTACTATTATTTTCAATTTTTGCTAAATCTAATAAACTTTTAATTAAATTATTCATTCTATCCGACTCATTTTTAATATTATTTAACCATTTTTTCTCATTTAAATTATTTTCTAACATATCACAGCTAGCCATAATAACCGAAAGTGGAGTTTTAAGTTCATGTGATGCATCTTCTATAAACTTCTTTTGTTTATCAAATGATTCTAAAGCAGGAATTGTAATCCACTTTGTTATTTTCTTAGCTATTAAAAATATTATAAATTCTAATACTATAAAAATGGTTAATGATAATTTTAGCTTAGTTTGTAATTCATTTTTTATATTTTCTATATTCATAATAGTAATATAATTTGCATATTTATAAGAATATGCATAATCATTAAAATATAAACTTCTAACCTCTATTTTCGATTTATTATTATTTCTTATTATATTATTTGCAATATCTAATATTTTATGATCATTTAATTCAATACTACTATTATTAATTATACAAATAATATCATTATTTCTATTTAATATAACAGTATAAATATTATAATCCATAAATATAGTTGATGATTTATTATTAAATTTATTATCTTTTTTT
This sequence comes from uncultured Muribaculaceae bacterium, assembly GCA_964402155.1. Classification (GTDB taxonomy): domain Bacteria; phylum Bacillota_I; class Bacilli_A; order RF39; family UBA660; genus Aphodocola. Next base: position 6,541 of record CAYOAY010000056.1, read on the forward strand.
ATATTAAAAATATTTTCTACATTGTTAATATTTTTTGCCCTAGTTAAATTCTGAATTATGTTTTTCTTTTTAGTATAGTAATCTTGATAATTAAAAATAACTAAAACAGTTATTAAAAATAACGTAAGTAAACTAAAAATAACTAAAAATACTTTATCCTTTAATTTACTCATTACTGGCCTCTATTTTATAACCTAAATTTCTAACAGCTTTAATATTAACTTTTGAACCTATAGCTTTTAATTTTTTTCTTAAAAAAGAAATATATGCTTCTATATTATTTGATTCACTTTCGTTATCAATTCCCCATATTTTATCATTTAAAAGTTCTTTTGATATTATTCTAGATTTATTATTTAAAAAATATTCTAAAAGTAAAAATTCTTTACATATCAGCTGAACTTCTTCACCCGTTTTTATACATTTTAATTTAGAATTTGTAATATCTAAACATATATCCTCATACTTTAAATTATTATTTAAAGTATTTTTACCATCACATCTTAATTGTATATTAACTCTAGCTACTAACTCTTCTATATGAAATGGCTTTGTTATATAGTCATTAGCACCATTTGTAAGTCCATTTAATTTATCTTCTAATTGAGATTTCGCAGTTAACATTATAACTTTCGAATTAATATTTTCTTGTCTTATTTTTTTAAGTATTTCAAAACCATTTATATTTGGGAGCATAACATCTAGTATAATTAAATCATATATGTTTAAAAAAGCATTATCTAATCCTTCTATACCGTCACATGATATATCAACTAAATATTTTTCTTTTATTAAACTATCTTTTATTGCATCAGCAAGATTATATTCATCTTCTATTATTAATATTCGCATATAAAATCACCTAACCATTTATTATTATACTATAAATTATTAAATATAAATTAAATAAAAATATCTTACTAGATTTATAACTTAAGTTAATATATTTTTAATACTACTTATGATAATTTAATAAATCAGATATAATTTCTAATTTATTTGATAAATATTCTTCTACATCAAATTCTTTATTGATGATATTTATATAGCTAGACTTTCTTATTTCTAAACAAAAAAATCAATCATTTCGATCGATTTTATATATCAAAGTTCGGAAGAGTTCGAACAATTTTTCAAGTGGTGCCCGAGACCGGACTTGAACCGGTACGAGGTTTGAATCTCGCAGGATTTTAAGTCCTGTGCGTCTACCAATTCCGCCACTCGGGCATGGTGTCCTGTATGCGACTCGAACGCATGACCCTTTGATTAAAAGTCAAATGCTCTACCTACTGAGCTAACAGGACATACTACAAATTTTTGGTTGCCTCGGCAAGATTCGAACTTGCGCATGTCAGAGTCAAAGTCTGATGCCTTACCACTTGGCGACGAGGCAATATCTAAGTGGTGGGGAGAAATGGATTCGAACCATTGAACCCGAAGGAACAGATTTACAGTCTGCCGCGTTTAACCACTTCGCTACCTCCCCAAAAATGGTGCCGAAAGCAGGACTTGAACCCGCAACCTACTGATTACAAGTCAGTTGCTCTACCAGTTGAGCTATTTCGGCATTAATGGTGGACGCTATAGGACTCGAACCTATGACCCCCTGCTTGTAAGGCAGGTGC
>CAYOAY010000057.1:0-7650 GCA_964402155.1 uncultured Muribaculaceae bacterium
TTTTATTTTATCATGGAAAGATTTCTTATTTACACAGATTTATTTACAGACTCAAATATAATTTATATAATTAAATTTCATTATAATTAATATCATCAATACTTGTTTTATCAAAAAACTTTTTTTCTTTTCTTCTTTTAATAAATGTTATTATTGATATAGGAAATTTTTTAATTAATTTATTATATTTTTTTATAGTATCATTATAATATTCTTTATAAGCATTTAAACTATCTTCACTTTGACATAAAGCAATATCAACTTTATTAAATTCTTCTATTTTTTTAAATTTTTTATATTTATCTTTTATTAAGTAAAATTCATTTACATAAACTAAAAGTTTTTTATCTAATTCCATCATATCTATATTAGAGTTAGATAATTCATTAATACCTTGATATATTTCTTTATCAGTATTTAAAGAATCTTTAATTATTATTTCAGATTCTTTAATTAAATCTTTTCTTTTAATTAAAGTACTGTTTATTTTTTCTTGTACGTTTTTAATTTTAATATTTAGAAAATTCAATTTACTTTTATATAAACTATATATAAAGATAAGTAAACAAACTATAAATGCAATTATAACTATTACCATATTTCAACCTCTATTCTATGTTTAAATTATAGCAAAACAAATGTATATTTACAAGTGTTTAAATTATTGTTTAATGGATAATATATATTAGAATAATTTTATAAAATATTAATAAATAATCTTTTATATTATTTAAAAAAAGATAGCTATCTTACTAATAGTTACCTTGTTTAAATTAAAAAATAAATATGTATTTATAATTATTTTAATTATTATTTAATGGATAATACTCTGGACTATAATTAATTTTTTCATCAAAATCTACATAATTTAAATATATCATTAATAATAAATACCATCTACCAGTTTTAGGATCACTAACTATTATATGATCTCTTCCAGCTGCTTCTATAATTCCGGTAAATGTTTTATCTCTCCATTCTACTGAATCTGGAAACGAAAAATATAAAGTAGCTAATTTACCTCTATTTAGTCTTAAAATATTTTCTATATATGATTGTTCAATAGAAAGCATTTTATCGGTAGAATTTAAATTATTGTTAGCTATTGTATTATTTTGGGGTGTATTAATATTATTCATAGGACCAATAGATACATGCTCCATAGATGGATAAGATGGGTTATTATAATAATTTGTATTCATTTTTATTCTCCTTTAATTTATATTCATTAAAATATATGAAATAAAAATAAAACTTATACGAAATAATTTACAATATTATTAATTTAAAGTATAATTAATTTTAGGTAAAGAGGTGTTAAAAATGAAAGTAAATATAGGCGTTTCGGCAAGGCATATTCATTTATGCCAGGAAGATTTAAATGAATTATTTGGGAAAGATTATAATTTAACTATAAAAAGCGATTTATCACAAAAAGGACAATATGCTTGTCTTGAACAAGTAACTTTAAAAGGACCTAAAGGTACTATAGAAAGAGTTAGAATACTTGGACCATTAAGAAATAAAACTCAAGTTGAAATATCAAAAACTGATTCTTTTAAACTAGGTATTAATCCACCTGTTAGAAATTCTGGAGAATTAGATGATGCTTGTGAAATTACAATTATAGGGCCAAAGGGTCAAATAGTTAGAAATGCAGCTATTATTGCGGCAAGACATATTCATGCAACGTATGAAGATGCAAGAAAATATGGTTTTTTAGATAAAGAGTTTGTGTCTTTACAAATAAATGGTCAAAAAAGTGGTATACTAGAGAATATATATGTTAGATTAAACGATAGTTTTAATATGGAAGTTCATTTAGATACAGATGATGCTAATGCATTTTTATTAAGTAATAATGATAATGCAGAGCTTATTATTAAATAAGGAATGTGATCATATGGAATATATATTTGAAGATAATTTAGATAAAATTGAGTATGATAAATTTGTTAAAAATTTTCCATCTACTATGTTTATGCAAACATCTTCGTGGGGTTTAGTTAAATCTTCGTGGGAAAGTTCATTTGTAGGTATAAAAAAAGAAAATAAGTTAGTTTGTGCATGTATGATTTTAAAGAGAAAATTATTTTTAAATAAGAAATTATTTTATATACCAAGAGGATTTGTAATTGATTATGAAAATGATGAATTATTAAAAATATTTGTTAGTGAATTAAAAATATATGCTAAAAAAAATAATGCTATAGATATAAAAATAGATCCTTTTATATGTTTTAATGAAGATAATATACAAAATATTAAAAAAAATAAGGGAATAGAAATTAGGAAGTCTTTTAGTAATGATACTAAAAAAATTGTTTCTAATTTAGAAACTGTAGGATTTAAACATGGTGGATTTAAAAAAGAAGTTAATTCTTATATACAACCTAGATATACTATGGTTATATCTTTAAAAGATAAAGATGGTAATTTTTATGATAAAGATTCTTTAAGAAGAACTTTTCCAAAAAATACTAGAAATTATATAGGAACATATCAAGAAGAAAGAGGAGTTGAATTTTCTTTTTCTAAAAATAAAGAAGATGTTGATAAATTAATTAGTATGCTTAAACAAACAGAAAAAAGACAACATATATCTCTTAGAAGTGAAAATTATTTTAAGAAAGTTATGGAATCATTTCCATCAAATGCTGTTTTGTTTTTTGCTTATGTAAATGTTGATAAATATATATCTTTTTTAAAAAAGGATATGACTTTAAATGAAAATAAAAAAGATTTTTGTGAAAAACAAATAAAAGAAGCTAATAGGATTAAAGAAAAATATGGAAATAAACCTCTTGCAGGAGCTACTATAGTTATGATGCCAACTTGTTTAAGTGGTATTAAAACTGCATCATTTTTGTATGCAGGTACTAATACAGAAATATTTCCATCTTTAAAAATAACAAATGGACTTATGTTTTATAGATTATGTTATTGCTTAGATAAGGAAGTTGATTATTGTGATTTAGGTGGTATAGATGGTTCTTTAAATGATCATTTATCTACGTTTAAATCAAAGTTTAATCCTAATGTATTAGAATTAGTTGGTGAATATGATTTAGTAATTAGTAAGTTTTGGTTTAATATGTTTAATATGGCTATGGGTATTTTAAAATATATTAGATCTAAAAGATAAATTAAGAAGCTTTAAATAAGTTTCTTTTTATTATATAATAAATTTAGTTTGGAAGTGATATAGATGTTTAAAATTGGGAATGTTGAAATTAAAAATAGAGTTGTATTAGCACCTATGGCAGGGTTATGTAATAGTGCTTTTAGAAGAATTATAAAAGAAATGGGATGTGGTCTTTTGTGTGCTGAAATGGTTAGTGATAAGGCTTTAGTTTATGATAATGAAAAAACGCTTGATATGCTTTATATGACTGAAGAAGAAAGACCTATTAGTCAGCAAATTTTTGGTAGTGATAAAGATAGTTTTGTTGAAGCTGCTAAAATAGTTGAAGAAAAGATGCATCCTGATATTATTGATATAAATATGGGCTGTCCTGTACCTAAGGTTGCTGTTAAATCTCAAGCTGGTGCAGCGCTGCTTAAAAATCCAGATAAAATATATGAAATAGTTAAAGCTGTAAAAGATGCTGTAAGTGTTCCTGTTACTGTTAAAATAAGAAGTGGATGGGATAGTAATAGTATTAATGCTATAGAAGTAGCTAAAATATGTGAAAAAGCAGGAGCTAGTGCAATAACTGTTCATCCTAGAACTAGAAGTCAAGGATATAGTGGTAAAGCTAATTGGGATATTATAAAACAAGTTAAGGAAAATGTTAATATTCCAGTAATAGGTAATGGAGATATATTATCATGTTATGATGCTAAAAAAATGATTGATGAAACTTCTTGTGATGCTGTAATGATAGGTAGAGGTGCTTTAGGTAATCCTTACTTAATAAAACAAGTTGTTGAGTATTTAGAAAATGGTATTGTACTTAATAATCAAGATCCTATAGATAAATTAAAAACATGTCTTAAACATTTTGATTATTTACTTAAAATAAAACCAGAAAAAGTAGCAGTTTTAGAGATGCGTACATTCTTAGCTTGGTATTTAAAAGGTTTAACTGGTTCTGTTAATGTAAAACAAAAATTATATGAAATAAAAACTAAAGAAGAATTTATAAATACTATAGAAGAATATATTAATTACTTATCTAAAATATAATATAAAAATTATTAAGAAATATTTACTAATAATATAAGCTTTATAATGACTTTTTATTAGAAATTTGTTACAATTAGTATGTAGGACAAGTTGTATAATAGTGCGGTATATACAAATTATTGCCCGAAATATTATCTTTTAAGGAGGAAAAATGAAAAAATATAATTTACTTAAGGTTTTAGCAATTACTGTATTTGTTACATGGTTACTTACTTTATTTATACCAGCATCTTCTATAGATTATACTGGTAATGTTACAACAGGTAGTATTGCTGGAGTTGGTATATGGACATTACTTTCTAATTTAAGTATTTCAATATCTTATTTTAATGGTATTGCAATTTTTCTTATTTCTGTAGCTTGCCTTTATGCTATAGTTAGCAAGTTAAATATTTATAATTCTTTTGTTAGTAAAGTAGCATCTATATTTGAAAATAAAAAAGGATTATTAGTATCAATTACTGCAATTATATTTGCAATTTTAGCTTTTGTTATAAGTGATGCTATGGTTTTAATTGTTTTTATTCCATTTATATATAATGTAATGAAAAAATTAGAGATTGATAAAAAAGTGATATTAGCATCAACTATAGTAGCTAGTTTAATAGGCTCAATGTGTGGTCTTTATAATAATACATTATTTAGTTTATTAAGTATAAAATTAAATACTTTATTATTAGTTAAAATTGTTTTATTAATACTTTCTTTAGCTATCTTAATTTTCTTTATCGCACCTAAGAAAGATAAAAAGGATAGAACTAAGAAAGTAGAAACTAAAAAAATAACAAAAAAATCAAATGTAAAGGAAGAAAAGAAAGAAACTGTTAAGAAAACAGTAAAGGTAAAAGAACAAAAAGTTAATAAAACTTTATATGCTATTTTAACTCTTTTACTAGGAAGCTTTGGTATTAATAAGTTATATATAAGAAAATATAAAAAAGCTATAGCTTGTTTATTATTTTGCTGGACTTTAGTACCTACTGTTTTATCAATTGCTGAATTTATTACTATTTTAACTGAAAAGAAAGATAAGGATGGTAATATATTAGTAAATAGTTCAAGAAGAGAAAATGTTTTATTTGCAACTAGCTTAGTATTATTTACTTTATTTACTTTATTTACTGTAATTTCATGGGAATCATTAATAAGTAACTTTAGTGCATTTAGTGATTTTAATAAATGGCTTAGTAATATTAAAATAGGTGATTATGCTGTATTTAGTAATATAATTGGTGAGCCTATAATGTTAGATAGTACAACTGGATCAACATCTGGTGTTATAAGTGCATTTGGTACATGGGCACTTACTGATATGGCGATTTTCTTAGTTATATTAACATCTGTTATTGCATTATTTAATGAAGTTAAATTCGATGAATTTATTTCAAATTGTACAGATGGCATTAAAAAAGTATTACCAGTTGCAATTACTGCTATGTTAATTAGTATAGTACTTGTAATTTCTGTTACAACTGGAATTAATATTACTATTACAAACTTTATATTAACACTAACAAAAGGATTCAATATAGCAACATCTACTTTAGCATCTATATTTGGAAGTGTATTAACAGGAGATTTTTACTATTTTGTATCTACTATTGGAACTGTTTATACATCAGCTATAACAAATAGTGATTATTATGGTGTTGTTGCTTTAATTATGCAATCAGTATTCTACTTAATGATGATTATTGCACCAACAAGTGTAGGTTTAATTATAGGTTTATATTATTTAGATATTCCATATAATAAATGGATTAAATTTATTTGGAAAGTATTTGTTAGTATACTTATAGTAATAATAATTACAGCATTAGTAATATATTTTCTAGTATAAATTAAAAATGTCTTAGTAATAAGACATTTTTTATTGTATTAAAATATTAACTTTTTCTTTTGTTCTTTATTAAATTATTATATAATATATATAAATGAAAGGCGTGATTATTTTGAAATTATATAATACATTAACTAAAAAAATAGAAGAATTTATACCATTTAATAAAGATTTAGTTACTATGTATACATGTGGGCCTACTGTTTATCATTATGCACATATAGGTAATTTAAGAACTTATATAATGGAAGATATTTTAGAAAAGACTTTATATTATAATAATTATAAAGTAAAAAGAGTTATGAATATAACAGATGTAGGGCATTTATCTAGTGATTCTGATACTGGTGATGATAAAATGGTTAAAAGTGCAAAAAAAGAAAATAAAAGTGTTCTTGAAATAGCTAAATATTATACAGAAGCATTTTTTAATGATTTTAAATCATTAAATATTAAAATGCCAGATGTAGTTGAACCAGCTACTAATTTAATTAAAGAATATATTAATTTAATAGAAGATTTATTAAAAAAAGATTTTGCTTATTTATCTGGTGGTAATGTATATTTTGATACATCTAAATTAAATGATTACTATGTTTTAACAAATCATAAAGAAGATGAAATGGTTGTTGGAGCAAGAGATGGTGTAGAAAATGATGATAATAAACGTAATCAAGCAGATTTTGTTTTATGGTTTACTAAATCTAAATTTGAAGATCAAGAATTAAAATGGGATTCACCTTGGGGTCTTGGGTATCCGGGATGGCATATAGAATGTTCTTGTATTAGTTTAAAACATTGTGGTGAATACTTAGATATACATTGTGGAGGTGTAGATAATATATTTCCACATCATACAAATGAAATAGCACAAAGTGAAGCATACTTAGGTCATAAATGGTGTAATTACTTTGTACACTGTGAACATTTAAATGATAAAGATGGTAAGATGAGTAAATCAAAAGGTGATATATTAACAGTTAGTACGTTAAAAGAAAAAGGATATAATCCATTATCATATAGATTATTATGTTTGCAATCTCATTATAGAAAACAACTTATATTTACATTTGATAATTTAGATAATGCTTTAAATACGTATAAAAAATTAAAAAATAAAACATTATCTTTAACAAATAATGGAGATTTTAGTAAAGATAAGTTTAATTTATATAATGATAAGTTTAGAGAATATTTAAATGATGATATGAATACATCTAGTTGTCTTACTGTTTTATATGATGTTTTAAAAGATGATAGTTTAAATGATATAACAAAAAAAGAACTTATAAAGTCATTTGATAAAGTATTATCTTTAGATTTATTAAAAAAAGAAGATGTAGATAGTAATTTAATTGATTATATAAATGAAAAAATTAAATTAAGAAATGAAGCTAAAAAAAATAAAGATTATGAGTTGGCTGATTCTATTAGAAATGAATTATTAGAAAAGAAAATAGAAATAAAAGATACTAGAGAAGGTACTATTTGGAGTATAAATTAATTTGCAAAAAAATTTGCAAATTTTTTTATATAATAGGAAAGTCATGCAAAAAGTATGAAAAGAAATGTAAAGCAAAAATGCGAGAAAAAATTCTCGCTTTTAAATATATAATATTTG
>CAYOAY010000058.1:0-7133 GCA_964402155.1 uncultured Muribaculaceae bacterium
TTTGTAATACTAATACTGGCAAAAGTGAAGACTTTTATGTAATTAGTGATAATGGAACAACAGTTACAGCACTTGCTAAATATAATTTGTTAGTTGGAAAAAGGCGCAATGAAAATAATGAAATAGTATCTATAACAGATAGTGAATCTGATTATGGCATTCAAAGTGAAGATACTCCTTTAAATTACGACATTCTTAATGAAAATGGGGTAGGTGTTGGTGGAATTTTATTTGCAAATAAAGATGAAAATCATAAGGATTCTAATGATAATTATTTAGGATATTGGACAGATGAAAGTGGTAATTTACTTTCTAAATATGGAACTAGTTATCCAGTTAATGTATATGATGAAAATTCTAATCTATACGAATATGTAGAAAACTATAAAAATTATTTTAATAATACATTAAATAAAACTAGTATAAGTGCAAGGCTAATAACGAATAGTGAGTTATTAAATTTAGGCTGTACGATAGATTTAAATGATGCTGATCATAATGGTGAGTGTAATAATGTTGAATTTTTAAAAAATGAAAATTTATTTTCATGGACACAAACATCAATTGATGATATTACTATTTCCATATTTGGATATAATTCATTTTTATCTTTGGCTTATCTTGGGGGTGATAATTATTATTACCGTGATTTTTTTATTGAAGGTATTGCTCCAATAGGTCTTCGTCCAGTAATAGAAATAAATAAATCAGAAATATAAAAAAAGTATATATTATAAAAAGATAATCTATCAATTAAAAGTTATAGATTTCTTTTTCTTTTTTATTAAATTTGCTAGTAAACGTTAAGGATATTTAATAAAAACTGTTTGACTAAATGCTTATAGTATGATAAAATTTATACGTTTGAATGAACTTCTTGTTCTTCAACCACACAAAAAAGGTTTTTATTAAACAATTATGTACCTTAATGGTGAGTCTAAAAGTAAGGAGGAAAAAATATGAAAGCAGTTATAGAAACTGGTGGTAAACAATACCTAGTTGAAGAAGGTTCTGTTATCTATGTTGAAAAGTTAGATTGCGAGCCAGGTAAAACATATACTTTTGATAAAGTAGTTATGGCTGGTGATAAAGTTGGAACTCCATATGTAAATGGTGCAACTGTTTCAGCTAAAGTTGAAAAACAAGGTAAGAAAAGAAAAATTGTAATATTTAAATATTTACAAAAGAAAAGCTCTCATAAAAAACAAGGTCATCGTCAACCATATACTAAGCTTGTAATTACTAAAATTAATGCTTAATTAGGTTTTATATATGATTAAAGTTAAAATAGAGTATAATAATAACTTTGTAAAAAGTTTTAAAATATCTGGTCATGCTAATTATGATGATTATGGTAAAGATATAGTTTGTGCATCAGTAAGTTCAATAGCTATTACAAGTATTAATTTAGCTTTAAAATTAGATATTAAATCTGTTTCTTATATAGAAAAAGAAGGATTACTTGATGTTACCATTTTAAAACAAGATGAAGTTATTAATAAGGTTTTTTTAAACATGATAGATATGTTTAAAGAATTAGAAAAACAATATAAAAATAATATCAAAATATATAGATAGGAGGCCAAACTTATGCTTAAGTTACAAATCCAATTATTTGCCCACGTTAAAGCTCAAGGTTCTACTCATAATGGACGTGATTCTGAAGGTAGAAGATTAGGTGCTAAAGCTGCTGATGGTGAATTAATTAGTGCTGGGTCAATAATTTATCGTCAAAGAGGAACTAAGATTTATCCTGGAAAGAATGTAGGAATGGGTGTTGATCACACTTTATATGCTAAGATTACTGGTTATGTTAAATTTGAACGTAAAGGTAGAGATAAAAAGCAAGTAAGTGTTTATGAACAAGCTTAATTAAGTACCATCTTTAGATGGTATTTTTATTTTTTTTATGTTAGAATTTATGTGAGGTGATATTGTGCGTTATAATGTTATAAAAAATGCTGATGAAATTATGGAAAACAGTACATACTTAGTTAAAAATCCAGAAAATTATAAGGGAAAATGGAATACTTTATTTAATAATAATAATCCAATATGTTTAGAGCTTGGAATGGGGCGTGGTAGTTTTATAATTAATATGGCTCTTAAAAATCCTAATATTAATTATATAGGACTTGAACTAGATAAGTCTCAAACAGCTTATGCAATTAATAATATTAAAGATAAGAAAATTAAAAATTTAAAGATTATATGTAAGAATGCTAATGATATATTAAATTTCTTTGGTAAAGAAATTAATACTATATATTTAACTTTTTCAGAACCTTGGCCTAAAAAGCAAGATGAAAAAAGAAGATTTACTCATGTTAATTATTTAAAATTATATGATAGAATTTTTAAGAAAAATAAACACATAATATTAAAAACTGATAATAAAATATTATTTGCATCAGCCTTAGAAAGTTTAAGTAGCTATTGGTATACTTTTGATAAGGTAAGTTTAGATTTACATAATGACGAAAGAAAAATAGATAATGTTTTAACTGATTTTGAAAAACAGTATTTTAAAGAAAAAAGACAAATATATTATCTTGATGCATCTTTTAAGGGATAGTTTTATGAAAAATAAAGAAGGAATTATTTTAGATAATCCATTAGAAAGATATATGGAAACTGATAGAAGTTATTATAAAAATTATGGTTTTATATTTAAATATGATGAAGATTCAATAAAAAAACATTTTGATTATTTAAAACAAAATTATAAGAAAAAATATAATGATAAAAATTTACTTGAGTTTGGTGATCTTATAAAGATATATAAAGCTGATCAAAAGGTAATTTATTTGTATAAAAATGATAAATTTAATTATGTTTGTACTGAACTTGATGATGAAATTTTAAATATATTTAGAGTAGCTGATGATAATATTGAAATGATTTGTGATACTATAAGTGACCTTGATAAAAAAATTATTTTATTCAAGTTAAAATCTATGTTAAATAAAAATATAGGTATTCCTAAAAATAGTAGAAGTTCTTTAGTTAAATTATTAAGAAAGTAAGGTGATTTATCGTGTTTGTAGATGAGGTTATAATAAAAGTTAAAGCAGGTAGTGGCGGTGATGGCTGTACAGCTTTTAGAAGAGAAAAATTTGTACCTGATGGTGGCCCTTTTGGTGGTAATGGTGGTCGTGGTGCAAGTATTATATTTAAAACAGACTTAGGTTTAAAAACTCTTCTTGATTTAAGATATCAAAAGTTAATTAAAGCTCCAAAAGGAGCTAATGGTTCTGGTAAAAATAAAAATGGTAGGGGTGCTGAGGATATTATTATTAAAGTACCACTTGGTACAACTATTAAAGATATGGATACTGGCTTTATTATAGCTGATTTAACTCGTGAAGATGATAGTGTTGTAGTAGCTAAAGGAGGAAGAGGTGGAAGAGGTAATACTGCGTTTGCAACTGCTTCTAATCCTGCTCCTGATTTTTCGGAACATGGTGAGCCTGGTGAAGAAAAAACTTTGAAAGTTGAATTAAGATTACTCGCAGATGTGGGGTTTGTTGGTATGCCTTCTGTTGGTAAATCAACTATATTATCTAAGATATCAAGATCTAAACCTAAAATTGCAGCATATCATTTTACTACTTTAAATCCTAATTTAGGAGTTGTTAAAACAATAGATAATAGGGTATTTGTTGCAGCAGATCTACCGGGTTTAATAAAAGGTGCATCGCTTGGTGAAGGTCTTGGAGATAAATTCTTAAAACATATTCAAAGAACACGTGTTATAGCACATGTTATTGATATGTCTGGTATAGAAGGAAGAGACCCATTAGAAGATTATGAAGTAATTAATAAAGAACTTAAGGATTTTGATGAAGATTTAATTAAAAAGCCACAAGTTATAATTGCAAATAAAATGGATATAGAAACATCTAAAGATAATTTAAAAAGGTTTAAAGAAAAATATAAAATGCCTGTGTATGAAGTTAGTGCAATAACAAATACTAATTTAGATAAAGCGTTAGTCGCTATTGCTGATTTATTAGATAAAGAAGATAAAAAGCCTTTATTTGAAGAAGAAAAGTTTGAAAGTCATGTTCTTTATAAATTTAAAAAAGAAAAACCATTTACTATTATTAAAGATAATGATATATATGTTGTTAAAGGCCTTGAAGTGGAAAAGTTATTTAAAATGACTAAGTTTACTGATGAAGGTGCTAAACGTTTTGCTAAGAAGTTAAAAACTATGGGTATAGATGATGAACTTAAAAAAATGGGAGCTGTAAATGGTGATAGAGTTCAAATAATGGATATGATATTTGAGTATCAAGAATAGAAGTATTTTTTTGTACTTCTTTTTAGTTTACATATCTATATATATTTAATTTTCATTACCTTGTATTTTTAATATTTTTATTATAAAATTAGATTAGATATTAAAGGAGGAATTTATGAATAACAAAGATGAAGAAATTGAAATTCTTGATTTTGAAGAAGAAACTCCTTTAAATGATAAAACTGAGATATTAAATCTTAAGGCTGATTTAGAAGTTTCTAATGAAATTGATGAGATGCTTGATTTTTTTGATATAGAAAAAAAAGATAATGAAGAAGATAAACAAAATATAAATATTATAAAAGAAATTAATGTAAAAAGTGATAATACAAAAATAGAACTTGATGCATCTAAAGAGAAATTAGAAGAATATACACCTTCTATTAAAGATTTTAATATAAAAAATGCAAGGGTAAGAAAAATAGTACATAAAGCTATGCTATATGTAATTATTATAATGCTCTTAGGATTTGAGTTTTTTGTAAATAAAACTGGTGATATATTAAATAATTTAAGAGTTTATGCTAATAATTTTAAGCCAATTAGAATTGTTCAAAATGAAAAATATGGGTATATTGATTATAATGGTAAAAAGATAGTTAGTCCTAAATATATATATGGTGAAGATTTTGTTAGAGCTTATGCAATAGTTAAAAATTCATCTAATCTTCCTTTAATAATAGATAAAGGAGGAAAAGAAGTAGTACCTTCAGGCAAATATTTTTCTATATATAGAACAAAAGAGGATATAATTGTATCTAAAACTAAAAATAAAAGTTTAAAATATGCTATTTTGGATAAACATTTAAAGGAAAAAACAAAGTTTATATATGACTTAATATCTTATGATGGAAATGTTTATACATTTACTAAAAATAATACTGTAGGTATAATAAATTCTGATGGTAAAGAAATATTTGATTATAAATTAACTAGTAGTGATGATAAAAAAATAAGTGTTAATATACCTGAATTTACAAGCGATGATTTTGAAAGATATGGGGTAGTAACGGTTAATTCAACATCTCAAATAATTAATTTAAATAGTGGTAAGATAATTACATCAGCAACATTAAATGAAATTATTCCAGAAGAAAATAATGTGTTTTATGAAAAGTTGCCTAGTGGTAATAAAAGGTATATTTATATTCAAAATGATGAGGTTATATTAGAGTCAGATAATTATATTAGTTTATCTATTATTTCATTAGATTCTGGGGTTTTAAAAGCTGTTAATACATCATATAAGTATGAATATATAAGTGTAAATACTAAAGAACAGTTAAAGAAGAATTTGAATGTTAATGATGTTTATGAGCAAAAGAGCTATTTTATATATAAAGAACATAACTATAAAAAAAATAAAGATGAGTTTGTAATTGTAAAAGAAGGTAAAAAATTTAGAACGATAGATGCTAATTTTGAAATATATAAGGGTTTTAAAAATGATGTAGCTATTATAAAGTATAATGATGGAACATATGGATATATAAATAGTAATGGAGAGTTTATAAGTGATAATCATTTTTTGGAATGTATGGAATTTGATATATATGGACAGGCAATAGCTAAATTAGAAAGTGGTTATGGTGTTATAAATAAAAGTGGTAAAACTATTATTAAGTTTGAAAATGAAAATATAATAATGGCTTTAGGTAGTATAAAAAAGAATTTTTTATCAGAGAATAATATATTTTATGCTATAAAAAAAGATGGTAAGTATAGTTTATATGATAGTAATGTAAGAAAAGTTAATAATGAAAGATATGATGAAGTTACGTTTGATAAAAATTATAATATAGTTAAAGTATCATCAGATATAAGTGATTCTTTGATAGTAGCTAAGACTAATTCTAAAATAGATTTGTCTTCTTATAATACAGAGTATAAAGCATATGAAAATTATATAGTAGTTAAAAATAAATATTATAATTATGATGGTAAAATGATATATTTAGATAATAGTAAAGGAAAAATGGAAGATGAATGATTTAGATATGATAGATGTTTCTGATAATAGTAAGAAAAAAGATAAATTTATGATATTTATTTATATTTCACTTATTCTACTTGTATTATTATCTACTATTACATATTTCTTTTTGTATGATTTTTTAAAACCATATATTAAATTGTAGGTGTTATATGAATAATAAAAAAGTTATAGAAATTATTTTTGATATATTAATAGTTATTGTTGTAATTAGCTTATATATATTTTCTTATTTATTTATATATAATGATTTTAAAGAAAGAAAAAGAAAAGAAATATCTAAAGATATAATAGATAAAGTAGATGAAAAAATAAATGATAGTAAAGAAAATGAATCAACTGGTATAACCGAAGCAAATGTAAATTATAGGGGGAAAAAATATACGGTAATAGGTAAAATAAGAATTAGAAAAATAAATATTTATCAGCCAATATTAAAAGAAAATACTGTTGATTCTTATAATGTTTCAGTAGTTAAAATGGCAGGGCCTAATTTAAATGAAAAAGGCAATGTATCTATTGGAGGACATAATTTTATGAAAGGTAATTTCTTTATTAAAATAAATAGGTTAGTTAAAGATGATGTTGTTGAAATAACTGATTTAAAAGGAAGAACACTTAAGTATTATGTATATGAATATGGTATAACTACTAAAGAAGATTCAAGTTATTTAAAGCAACCTGATAACTCGTTAGATACAATAGTAACGTTAGTAACTTGTACTAAAGGTGGTAAAGAAAGATATTATGTTAAAGCTAAGACAAAGTAGAAGTTTGTCTGTCAATAATTTAGGAAAATGTCTCAAATTTTTTTAAACATTAACGGGAAATATT
>CAYOAY010000059.1:0-7129 GCA_964402155.1 uncultured Muribaculaceae bacterium
ATATGAGAGGTTTAAAAGAATATGAAAATGATAAAATGTTTTTAATTGATACTATCCATCATGAACAGGATTTATATGCGAAAATGTGCGAGGAACTATTAGATTTTGAAATAGAGGAAAATAATTAAAAAATTAAACATAATACAAAAAAATTAATTTGTTAAAAGTAAGGCAATTAAATGAGAATTAAGAAAATATGATTTGTATTTATTTAAGAAATAATATAACATCATAAAACAAGGTGTTTATCCATAAGTTTAAGTGAGGTGCAAAATTTATGGATAAATACAAAATAAACTTTATATTTAAAGAAGAAAAGGATATAAATGATATATTAATTAGTGTTTTAAATAAAGAGCTAAAAAAATATATTCAGATGATTTGTAAAAATGATAAAAGAAAGATAATATCATCATGTACCAGGCTTTCTCTAGAAGGAAATAAGAATTGTTAGAGAGTATAAATAAGATATACAATGTTGGTATTTATATAAGATTATCTCGTGAAGATGATGATAAACAAATGATGAGCGAGAGTATTACAAATCAAAAGAGTTTATTACTTCAATATGTTAAAGAAAATAATTTAAGAGTTTTTGATATTTATATTGATGATGGATATAGTGGAACTAATTTTGATAGACCTGATTTTAATAGGTTACTTAATGATATTGAATTAGGTAGAGTTAATATGGTTATTACTAAAGATATGTCAAGATTAGGTAGAGATTATATTGGTACTGGAAATTTAATTGAAAAATATTTTCCAGAACATAATGTAAGGTATATTGCTGTTACTGATAATATAGATACATTTTTAGATAATTCTAATAATGATATTGCACCATTTAAAGCAATAATGAATGATATGTATGCAAAAGATATATCTAAGAAGATTAAATCTAGTTTAAAAGCCAAACAAAAAGAAGGTAAGTTTGTTGGTAGTAGAACTCCATTTGGTTATAATAAAGATCTTAATGATAAAAATTATTTAGTAATAAATAAAGAACAAGCACTTATAGTTAAAAGGATATTTTATATGTGTTTAGATGGATTATCTTTTTTTAAAATAGCAAAAAAATTAACCAATGAAGGAGTTAAAACGCCTGCTGGGTATTATAGTTTTATGTGGAAAAGTAATAAAACTATAAAATATGGACAGTGGCACTCTAAAACAATAAGAGATATTTTAACTAACAGGATGTATATTGGTGATATGGTTCAAAATAAAAGAAGTAAAGTAAATTATAAAGTTAAGAAAGTTGTTAGAAATAATCCTAAAGATTATATAATAGTTGAAAATACTCATGAACCAATTATTGATAAAGATGTTTTTTATGAAGTGCAAAAAAAAATACCTAAAAATGTAGGAAGAAATGAAAAAAAAGAAAATCATTTGTTAGATGGACTTTTATATTGCGGTGATTGTGGTCATAGAATTTCTATTGCATCAAGAAGAAAAAAAGATAATAGATGTTATACCATTTGTAATTATTATAGAACTTATATGAAACAAAGATTATGTACAACTCATTCAAATAATTATGAAAAATTAGAAAAAGTAATTATTAATTCATTAACTAATATGTGTTTTAGTTATATTAATAAAGATAAAGTTAAAAATAATGTATTAAATAATCTAACTGAAGATAACAAGATAAATAATAAAAAAGAGTTAGAAATACTTGCTAATGATATTAAACAAATAAATGATAATTTAGATATTATTTATATTGATAAGTTAAATAAAAGAATTACTGAAGAACAATTTGAAAGAGTAAAAATAAAACTAGAAAATGAATTAAATATAAAACAAAAAAGATATAATGAGTTAAATAATAATATTAATGATACTATCAATGAAGAATCTAAAAATAAAATTATAATAGAATATATTAATAAGTTTTTATCTATGAAAGAACCTAGTAGGGAATTAATAATTAATTTAATTGATAAAATAGAAATATTTGAAGAAAAAACTATAAATATTAAGGTTACTTTTAATAAAGTTAATTAAAATAGTTATATTAAATATAGAAAAATTAATTGACAAATAGTATAAACATTGTATATACTTTTTGAAGATGGAGATGATTATATGGAAGCAAGACTTCAAAAATGAGGTAATTCAGATGGAATTAGAATTCCTAGTAGTTTTTTAAAATCTCTTAATTTAAAAACAAATGATAAAGTTGAACTTATACAAAAGGAAGATACAATTATTATTTCAAAACCTAAAAAGAAGCATTTAACTTTAGTAGAAAGACTTGAAATGTTTGAAAAATTACCTAATAATGAAAAAGGAAATGTAGAATCATATGATTGGGGTAGTGATTTAGGAAAGGAAATTATTGATTAATGTATATACCAAAACAAGGTGATATTTGTTATATGGATTTTGACCCAACTAAAGGTCATGAACAAACTGGGGTAAGACCTGCTGTGGTAATTAGTAAAGATAACTATAATAAATATACAAATATGGCAATTATATGTCCAATCACTACAAATACAAAAAAATTTCCTACACATTATGAACTATTGAATACAAAAAAAGTTAAAGGTGCTGTTTTATGTGAACATATTAGAAGTATTGACTTTAATGCTAGTAAATTATCATTTGTTGAAAAAATAAAAAAAGACGAATTAGAAGAAATAATAGATATAATAAATGGAATAATAGAAATTTAGTATATCAAAAAAGGGCAGGGACATGTTTGCCCAATACATACAAGGGTTATTAATAATCATATTATAGAACATACATATAGGCCAGAATATACTTGTTCTGAAGAAAATACAGTAACAAATATTGATCCAGGTTGTAGTGGACAAAACTTTTAAAAAAAAATTCCTAAATTAGGAATTTTTTAAATATTAATAAACAAATTAATCTATTATTTTTGTAATATTTATGTTATACTTAAGTAGTAATTGGGAGAACTTATTATGGATGCTAAAAATATTAAAAGTAACAAAGATATTATAGGAGAGGTAATAAAATTACATTCTAAAGATACATTATTTGGTAATGATAGAGATGAATTAAATTATGTAGATTGTATTTATCCTCATATTGAAAAAATATTTGGATTAAGTATATGTTTATTATCAATAAATGATCCAGATATTTTAAGAACTTATTATGAAGAAAATTTTGATACAAGTATTAGTTATAATGATTTATTAGAAGTTTTTAATAATGTTAAAAAATCTTGTGATTCTCTTGGTGATAAAAATAATATAATTAAGACTGGTGAAAACCCATATTTAAATAATGCTATAAATGATATATGTAATTCAAAAAAAGAAATAAAAATGCATGTAAAATAATGTAAATTTAATTGATATTTACATTACATAAGGTATATACTATAATTAGGGAAGGTGATATTAGTGATTTATCCATCAATTGATAAAATTTTAAATAAGATAGGCTCAAAATATTTATTAGTACATGTTGTTTCAAGAAGATCTAAAGAAATGACTGAAACAAAGCATTATCAGATGCCTGAAGCAAAATATAAATGTAGCAAAAATATTGGAAGAGCATTAGAAGAAGTGATGGAAGACTTAATACATGTAAAATAGTATTATGTTTTTTTTCTATAGAAAGGCAAAATATGAAAATAGTTAAATTTCAAAAAATTGGAAAAAGTAAATATAAGTTATATTTAGAAAATAATGATATATTAATTTTATATGAAGAAGTAATAGTAAATAATAATCTTATATTAAAAAAAGAAATTAATGATAGTAAGATTAATTATCTAGTAGAAGAAAATAATAAGTATTATGCTTATGAATTGGCATTAAAATATATATCTGTAAGATTAAGAAGTGAAAAAGAAGTAGATATTTATTTATCTAAAAAAGGTATATTAAAAGATGATATTAATTTTGCTTTAGAAAGACTAGAAAAAGAAGGATATTTAAATGATTATAAGTTTGCTAAATCATATTTTAATGATAATATTTCATTAACTACAAAAGGACCTAATAAAATAAAAAATGAATTAATAAAGAATGGCATTTCAAATGATATTATAAATGAAGTCTTTGAAGATATTGATTATTATTTTATAGAAAATAAATTATATAATTTAATTGATAAAAAAATAAGGATAAAAAAAGGAAGCACATATGAAGTTAAGGTAAAATTACTTAATTATTTTTTAAATTTAGGATATGACAAAGATATGATTTTAAAAGTTATAAATCTGTTTGATATTAAAACTGATTTTGGTTATTTGAAAAAAGAATATGATAAATTATATAATAAATATAAAAATAAATATGATGAAGATAAACTTGATAAATATATTGAATCAAAGTTATATTCTAAAGGTTATAAACTAAGTGATATATCAAAAATAAAAAATATATAGGCAAGATAGATATTCTATCTTTTTTTAGCATATAAGTTAAATTAATATTATAAAATAAATTAAGGAGTAGTAATAATATGAAAATAATAAATATAAAATAAAAGAAATATTAACAAGTACCAAATATATTTCTATATTAGGTTTAGTTAATGATAATAAATTAATTGGTTTTATTTCTCTTTTTGAAGAAGATGGAGTTATTGATGAAAATTTAACTTCTTGGTATGCAACAATGTATGTTAAAAAAGAATATAGAAATAAAGGATATTCAAGAGTTTTAAATGATGCTATATTAAGGGAAGCTAAGTATTTAGGTTATAAAAAAGTCTATTTAAAAACTACTTTAATTAATTATCATGAAAAGTTTAATTTTAAATATATAAAGAATTTAGATGATAATGAAAAATTATATTTTATTAATTTATAATAATAAAAATTGACTTATGTTTTAAAATGATTATAATATAGACATTTATTACTTTTATTAGGGGGCGATATATTTTGAAGAAGAATTTATCTTTTATTCCTCTTGGAATAGGTATAAGTGCTGCAATAATTTATTTATTTAATGTATTTAGATTTAGAATAATTAGTAATTCAGCTACTTTACTTCAAATATTAAGTAGTTTAAAGATATATTTATATATATCTATAGGGGGATTTATACTATACTTTTTAATTAAAATATTAGATATATTTAAAAATAATAATGATATAGAAGAAGCAAATAATAATACTTATAAAAGCCTTAGTAATAGTGAGCTATATAAATCAGTTAAAAGTAATACTTATCCTAAACAAGATTTATATGAACCTAATTATGATTATGTTCCATTATATAAAGAAAATAATTATGAAAAAAAGCAAAGTATTAATCAAGAGTTTATAAAACAAAATACAAATATTATTTACTGTAATATTTGTGGTGAACAAGTATTAGATAGTGACATGTATTGTAAAAGATGTGGTGCTTCTTTAAAAAATAATAAAAGTAAAAATACTTTATTTAAGAAAATAATAAATTTACTTGAAATAATAATATTAATATTAATACTATATTTCTTATTAAATATGTTATTTGATTATAAAGAAAAGCATGATCCTAATTTTAAGTCTCCATTTAATATTGCTATAACAAAGTAGATTTACTTTGTTTTTTTATTATTTTATGTATTATTTTTGGATTATTTAGACATAAAAAGTTTTTATATATAAAATTTTTATTATTTATACCTTTAGATAAATTATTTATTATACTTAGTTTATTATTTGTTCTATCTTTTTTAATTATTATTTTATTTATGTTTTTCTTAAACATTTTATCATTATATGCTGTAAAAATATTTAAATTATTAGCTTTAAAAGAGTTGTTAAATATATCATAGCTATTACCTGTTATAATAAATTTAACATTATTTTCAATAGCTCTTTTTATATTTTTTTTATTATTAATTAATTTCTTTTTTATAATATCTATATTTTCTTCTTTATAATTACCAAAGTAATAAATATTCTTCTTATTAAATATTAGTTTATCATTAATATTTAAATTATTAAGAAAATCTTTTTCAACAAAGTTATCATCTAAGTAATTTTTTTCTAAAGCAAGTATCATTTATATCACCTAGTAATATTATTTAGTGTATTTGAAATATTTAAACATAAAAGCTTGATAATTATATTAAAATAAAGTAGAATAAAAGAAGATTTTAAAGAGGTGATTATTATGGGTAGATTTCCTAATATAGCAGCATCTAAAGCTAAAACAGGGCAAGCTAAAGCTAAAGTTTATTCAAGTTATGCTAAAGAAATATATAGTGTTGCAAAGCAAGGTGGAACAGATCCTAATGGTAATTTAGCATTAAGACATTTAATAGAAAAAGCTAAAAAAGAACAAGTTCCTGCTGATGTTATTAAAAGAGCTATAGATAAAGTAAATAGTGGAGCTGATGAAACTTATACATCAGTTAGATATGAAGGCTTTGTAGCTGGATGTGCAACTATTATTGTTGATTGTTTAACTGATAATGTAAATAGAACTGTTAGTTTAGTTAGAAATGCTTTTACTAAGTCTAAAGGTAAGATGGGAGTATCAGGTTGTGTATCTCATATGTATGAAAATTTATCTATTGTAATAGTTAAAAATATTACTGAAGATGAAGTATTAGAAGCTTTATTAGTAGGTGAAGTTGATGCTAAGGAAATTGAAGTGGATGAGAATAATATAAGTATTTATGGAGAACCAGCTGATTTATATAAAATTAAAGAAGCTTTATTATCATATAAGTCTGATATTGAATTTATTGTAGATGAAGTTAGTATGTTACCTAATGAAATGATTACTTTATCTGGTGAAGATAAAGAAAATTTTGATAAATTGCTTAGTATGTTAGATGATATAGAAGACGTTCAAAAAGTATATCATAATGTAAATTTATAATTTGACAACGTTAGTTATTTATTGTAATATAAAAATATAGTTAAATCATTGATGAAGATTAGTAGCTAAATTATTTATTTTAAAGAGAGTTATCGCCTGGTGGAAGATAATAATAAAGTTTAGTGAATCTACTTCTAAGACAAATGTAAAAAAGCATTTGCGGATAATACCGTTATATTAATTAAGAATAAGCTGTGATGGCACCGTGATTAATATCACTCCAGCATTTTACTTATTCTTTTTATTTTAGAAAGGCTAACTATTAAAAGTCAATAGTTTTTCTAAAAAAATTTAATAAGGAA
>CAYOAY010000060.1:0-7032 GCA_964402155.1 uncultured Muribaculaceae bacterium
AAAAATATGACAGTAAAAGTATTATGGAAAGAAGATTCTACTAATACTAATCCAGAAACTTTAAACTTTACTATAACATTAAAATATGTACAATATACTAATTCTTTAGTAGATAATGATCAAAGTACTTCATCGTTTCCAGTTATAGAAGGACAGCTAGGAGAAAATGTTTTTTATACATATAATAATGGAAACATATCAATAACAGGTTCTGGAGATATGAGTGAAGTAGAATGTGGCAGCTATAAAATGGAGAATTCATGTGGATTGTTATCAGAATTATGGAAGGGAATAGAACCTGAAGTAAAAACTGATGATGATACAGTTGATGCTATTCTTCCAAGATTTACAGCGCAATTTATGTTTGGAATGACATACGTTGATATGGGTATGACCGAAGAAAGTTTAAAGCAAATGCTTATAACAGATGCTAGTTATACAGAAGAACAAGCCCAGTTAATAATTAATACACTTAATTCTGTTCCAACTCTTAAAAGTATTACTATAGAAAATGGTATAACATCACTTAGAAGTAGCCTGTTTTGTGTGTTAAATGGTAGCAATCTTACAATAACATTTCCAAATACTATAAATAAGATGAGTAGTTCTAGTGTATTTGATGCGGCACGTATTGGAACAGTAACATTTGAGGATGGTACAAAAACAATATATAAAAATACGTGTCGTGCGGTTGATGGAAAAATAAACAATGTAATAATACCTTATGGAGTAGAAGTAATAGAAGAAAGTGCTATTAGTAGTGATGAGGGTGCTATGACAACTATTACAATACCGGAAAGTGTAACAGAAATAGGAAAGTATGGGATACAAGGAAAAAACTTAACAACAATAGTAAATAAAACAGGAAGGGAATTCGACTGGAATTATATACTTAAAGGCATAGAAGGTACTCCTTTTGAAACAGGTACTGTAATAACTTCTAGTAATGAAACTATTACAATTACAAATAATTAGATAAGAAGGCTTTAGATAAGTCTTCTTTTTTGATATAATTTATATGAAAGGAAAGAAAAATATGTATATAGAAGTTTTGGTTGAAACAAAAGTAAAAAGTAATGATATGACATTTACTTATTATGTATCTGATAAGTATAAACAAAATTTAGTTGGTAAAAGAGTTATTGTACCTTTTGCAAGTAGAACTATAGAAGGCTTTGTATTAAAATATACTAATAAACCAAGTGAGTATGAAGCTAAAGAAATAGTAAAAGTTATTGATGATTATACTATCTTAAATGATGAATTAATTAATCTTGGATTATATATGAGTAAAAAGTATTTATGTTCTTTAATATATGCATATCAAGTAATGCTTCCTAAAGCTTTAAAAGCTAATATTAAAGTTAATATGAAAACCAAAACTGTAACTTATATAAAACTAAAAGATAATATAAATATTTTAAATATAAAAGGAAAAAAGCAACTTGAAATAATAGAATTATTAAAAGATAATAAGCTTATATTAAAAAGTTCTATAAAAGGTATTTCTTCTATTAATAGTCTAATTGAAAAAGGTATTATTGAAGAAGTTAAAAAAGAAGCATATAGAGATATTTTAATTGATAAAGATGAAAGAAAAATTTCTTTAACTTCTGAACAATTAAATGTAAGTAAAAAAATAGAATCCTATTTTAATATATATAAAGTAATGCTTCTTTATGGGGTTACTGGATCAGGTAAAACAGAGGTTTATATAGATGTAGTTAAAAAAGTTATTAGTAAAAATAAGAGTGCTATTATATTAGTTCCTGAAATAAGTTTAACACCTCAAATATCAGCTAGGTTTAAAGCTTGTTTTAAAGATGATGTTGCAATACTTCATAGTGCTTTATCTGATGGTGAAAGATTTGATGAGTGGAGAAGAATTAATAATGGAGATGTTAAGGTTGTAATAGGGGCTAGATCTGCTATTTTTGCACCATTAAAAGATATTGGAATAATTATTATTGATGAAGAGCATTCTTCTAGCTATAAACAGGAAAGTACTATAAGATATAATGCTAAGGATATAGCTTTTTATAGAGCTAAAAATCATAATTGTCCTGTTATACTTGCAAGTGCAACTCCAACTATAGAAAGCTATGCAAGAGCTAAAAAAGGATATTATGAATTATTGGTCTTAGATAAAAGAGTTAATAATAAGCCTTTACCACTTGTTAGTATAGTTGATATGAAAGATGAGGCAAGATGTGGTAATAGAGTTTTCTCAAGACTATTAAAAGATTCTATAGATAAGTGTTTAATAAATAAAGAGCAAGTAATGCTTTTATTAAATAGAAGGGGATATTCTAATTATCTAACTTGTATGTCATGTGGTTATGTTTTTAAATGTCCTAATTGTGATATAACTTTAACTTATCATAAAACATCTGATATGATGAGGTGTCATTATTGTGGTTATGGAACTAAAAAGGAAGATGTATGTCCATCTTGCAAAGAAGTAAGTATAAGAAAAATGGGTCTTGGAACAGAAAAAATAGAGGAGTTAATAAAAGAAGAATTTCCTTTAGCAAGAGTTCTTAGAATGGATAGGGATACTACTAGTAAAAAAGGCTCTCACTTTAAAATAATAGAAGATTTTAATAAGGAAAAGTATGATATATTAGTTGGTACTCAAATGATTTCAAAAGGACTTAATTTTCCTAATGTAACTTTAGTTGGAGTAATTGATGCTGATTCTTCTTTAAATATACCTAATTTTAGAAGTGCAGAAGAAACTTATAATTTATTAGATCAAGTAATAGGAAGAGCAGGAAGACATAAAAAGGAAGGAAAAGCTATTATTCAAACATTCAATAAAGAACATTATAGTATTTTAGCAGCTAAAGAGCATAATTATGAAGGTTTTTTTAGCAAAGAGATGTGTTTAAGAAAAAAACTTAATTATCCTCCTTATTGTTTTTTATTATTAATTAAAATAATATCTAAAGATTTTAAATATGGAATAGATGAAGCTAAGAAAGTAAGTAATTTTTTGAAAAATAATTTAAGTTATAAAACAACTGTATTAGGTCCATCTATGGCAAGTGTATTAAGAATTAATAATTTATATAATTTTCAGGTTATAATAAAATATAAGAAAGATGAAAATTTATATAATTCTTTAAATAAATTAATAAAAATATATGAAGGAAATAATAAATTAAAAATAGAACTTGATTTTGATCCAATTAATTTATAAAATATTAAGTAAGAGGTAAGTAAGAATGAAAAAATTTTATAATAAATTAGTAAGAGATAATATTCCAGAGATTATAAAGAAAGATAATCGTTATTCATTAACAAGGAGTTTAGATGATATATCTTTTGAGTATTTTTTGAATAAGAAGATTAAAGAAGAAGCTTTAGAACTTTCATGTGCTGAAAATAGAGAAGAAATAATAAATGAATTAGCAGATTTATTTGAAGTTATTTTAATTAAGGCAGAGTTAAATAATATAAGTTTTTTTGATATAGAAGATGCTAGGATAGAAAAAAGAAGTAGAAATGGTGGATTTGATGATAAAAAGCTTTTGATTTATACTGTTGATCAAAAGTATGTTGATAATGATAGAAACTGTGCTAGCTGTATTAATAAAAACTGTGATTTAAAAAAAGATTATGATCCAATGCTTTTAGATCTTTGTGGTATTAATTGTGATTCTTATGTATCATGTTATAAAGATGGTAGGGTTTTATTATTTAATAAGTAAATAGTGTTATTTATAATGATTTTTTGGCATAAAATGCCTTGAAATCATTATTTTTTATGCTATAATAGTAATGGCTTTTCAAAAAAGGAAAGAAAATACACACAAATCTGGATTTAATATTTCTAGTGTCCGAAGAGGATGAAATATTAAAGTTGAAGGATTTGGAGGGTTTAACAAAGGAGGATTAGAAAATGCCAGTTGTATCAATGAGCTATCTTTTAGAAGCAGGTGTACATTTCGGTCACCAAACTAAAAGATGGAACCCAAAAATGAAAGAATATATTTTTACGTCTAGAGATGATATTTATATTATCGATTTACAAAAGACAGTAAAGAAAATTGAAGAAGCATATGATGCTTTAAAAGAAATTGTAGCAAATGGAGGAAAAGTTATTTTTGTTGGAACAAAAAAACAAGCTCAAGAAGCTACTTTAGAAGAGGCTAAAAGATCTGATAGCTACTATGTAGCAAAACGTTGGTTAGGTGGAACACTTACTAATTTTAAAACTATTAGAAGAAGAATTAACCGTTTAGATCAAATTGAAAAGATGGAAAAAGATGGTACATTTGATAAATTACCAAAAAAAGAAGTCGTTAAGATTCGCAAAGAATATGAAAAGTTAGATTCTTATTTTTGTGGACTTAGAGAAATGAAAAAACTACCACAAGCTATGATAATTGTTGATCCTAAAAAGGAAACTAATGCAATTAATGAAGCTCGTAAGTTAAATATACCTGTATTTGGTATTGTAGATACTAATTGTGATCCTGATTTAGTTGATTATGTAATACCTGGCAATGATGATGCTATTCGTGCAGTAAAAATTGTTTTAGGTGTTTTAAATAATGCAATATGTGAAGCAACAGGAAAACCAATCGAAGATTATATTTCTGAAGAAGATAAGTTAAAAGCAACCTCTAAAGAAGTTATAAATGATGTTAAAGAGTTAGCTAAAGATATTAAAGCAGTAGCTCAAAAAAAGGTTAAAGAAGTTAAACCTAAAGTAAAAGAAAAAGTAGAAGAAATTAAAGAAGTTGTTAAAGAAAAGGTTGAAGAAGTTGAACCTAAAGTTGCTGAAGTTAAAGAAGAAGTAATTGATTTAGCTAAAAAAACGGTTGCTGAATTAAAAGCTATGGCTAAAGATGCTAAAATAGAAGGATATTCAAAGCTTAAAAAAGATGAACTTATTAAAGCTTTAAAAAAATAATTTAAACAGATGATTTATATAAATCATCTTTAATTATAAAAAGGAGATATAAAAATGAATGCAAGTTTAATTAAAGAATTAAGAGATTTATCTGGCGCTGGTATGATGGATTGTAAAAAGGCTCTAGAAGAAAATGGAAATGATCTTGAAAAAGCTGCTGCTTATTTAAGAGAAAAGGGTATTGCAAAAGCTGCAAAGAAAGCTGGAAGAATTGCTGCTGAAGGATTATCTACTATTAAGGAAAATGGTAATAAAGCTGTTATTTTAGAGATTAATTGTGAAACAGATTTTGTTGCTAAAAATGAAAAATTTCAAAAGTTTGTTGATGATGTTGCAAATACAATTTTATCAAGTGATGCTAAAACTATGGAAGATGCATTAGAATTATCATGTAATGATGATACATTAAATGATTATGTAACTAATATGACTGCAACTATTGGAGAAAAGATTTCATTTAGAAGATTTACTTTAGTTACTAAAAATGATGATGAAAGCTTTGGTGCTTATATTCATATGGGTGGTAAAATATCTGTTTTATCAGTTGTTAAAGGTGCAAATAGTGATGTTGCAAAGGATGTATCTATGCATGCGGCAGCTATGCGTCCAGAATATGTTACTAAAGAGCAAGTTCCAGAAGATGTTGTAGAAAATGAAAAGAAAATTTTAACTGAACAAGCTATTTCAGAAGGTAAACCTGCTAATATTGCAGAAAAAATGGTTATGGGTAGAATTTCTAAGTTTTATAAAGAAATTTGCCTTGAAGAACAAGATTTTGTTAAGGATAATAGTGTTTCTGTTTCAAAATATGTTTGCAATAATGGTGGTAAGATTGTTGATGTTATAAGATACGAAGTTGGAGAAGGTATGGAAAAACGTCAAGAAAATTTTGCTGAAGAAGTAGCTGCTCAAATGAAGGGTGAATAATCATGAAAAAGTTAGTGGCAATATTACTAACTTTTTTACTTATTTTAACTGGTTGTAAATCAGTTGAAATAACAAAAGTAGAAGATGATATTAAAACAGATAGTATAAGGTTTAAAAGTGAATATAAAACTGTTAGTAAAGACAATTTATATGAATATGCAACATATACAAATATTATTGATGTTATAAATAAAAAAAGTGGAATAATTTATTTAGGATTTCCTAGTTGTACATTATGTAAAGAAATTGTACCAATTTTAAATGATTCTGCTAAAGAGAAAAATATTGATAGTATACTATATTATAATTTTAAAGAAATAAGAGATAATAATACGTATGAATATCAAAAATTAACTGATATATTATCTGATTATATAAAACTTGATGATGAAGGGAAAAAAAGAATTACAGCACCAACTATATTGTTTGTAAATAAAGGAAGAATAGTAGGTGTATATATTGGAACTATTAATTCTGATTCTGAAGAAATACTAACTTCAGAAGAAAAAATAAATTTAAAGAATAATTTTATGAGTTTAATTGATAAAATGTTAATTGATACTACTTATGATATTACAAATAGTGATAATTAAAAAAACGATTACTTACTTAATAATTTCATTTTATATATTAGTGAAACTTAAATAAAATAAAATGTGAATACTTAATTTTGTTATAAATTATATTAATAAAATAGACAGATAGGAAAAATACCTATCTTTTTTGATAAATAATCTAATAATTATTATTTTTTTAGTAATTTATAGCATATATATTCTATTACATATTAAAAATTTTTATGGAAATTAAAAAAGACTTGTAATAAGTCTTTTGTTTATTATATAATATTTATAGAAAGAGGGATAAAATGGTAGATGAAATTTTATTAGAAACAGAAGAAAAAATGCAAAAAGCAATTAGTTCAATGGAAAATAGATTTTTAAATGTTCGTGCTGGGCGTGCTAATCCAAGAATTTTAGATAAGGTTATGGTAGAGTATTATGGAGCTTTAACTCCTTTAATTCAGCTTGCTACTATATCTGTTCCTGAAGCTAGAAAAATTGTTATTAAGCCTTTTGATAGAAATAGTATTGGTAATATTGAAAAAGCTATTTTTGAAGCTGATTTAGGACTTACTCCTAATAATAATGGAGAGACAATAATGCTTATTATACCAGAACTTA
>CAYOAY010000061.1:0-7005 GCA_964402155.1 uncultured Muribaculaceae bacterium
AATACTGGCTAAAATGATACTTTTTTGTTTTAACAACTGAAAAAGTCGGGTTATAACATATATAATAAAAAAAAAGAAACTTTTATTTTATCAGTTCATTTTATTAGTTTCTTTTTATAATTTGGTTTTGTAATTATTATATCCATAGCTAATCATAATTGCATAAACACGAAATCAACAGTTGCAATTAATATGATTCTAAATTTCTATAATAAAAATATAAACAAGCATTATTTTCCAAATCACAAGTTTTACCTTCATATTTAAATTTCATGTTTTTAAGAGAATCTTCATATATATAACTCGGTACAATAACTAAATTTACTGGATAATTATCTAGTAATTTTTTAAATTCTTTCTTATCATTATCTGAAAAATTAATTAAATAACTTTCATAAATTTTAACATCATTACTATCAAAACCTTTAAATTTGCCGCTTTCATCATAACCAAACCTATCTATTAATGAATGTAAAACAATGCTATCTTTGGAATATGCTCTTAAATCAGTTGCAAAAGAAACAGAAAGTTTATTTTCATCTGTCACAGCACTAGGAGTTAATATGTTTAGTGTTGTATTTTCTTTAATACTTATTTCATTTAATTTTTTTCCTGCATTTTTAGTTACATTTGGAATAAATTCATAATTTTTTTTCATTAATTTTAATCCATATATAAAATTATTATGATTTATTTTTTCATAGCTTTCTAATGATTTATATAAAAATAAAATTCCAAATATTAAAAATATAATTATTACAAAAATTGGCTTTTTAATTACCCTATTCATAATTTCATTTAAATATATAGTCGACATAAACAGAATATATAGAATATATGATGATACTGTTCTACCACCTACAAAATCATATTTTGTAATTTTTTCCATAATATTATCAAAAGGGTCTACAATCATAAAAATTATCATTATTAATGAAATTATACCTATTGTTTTTTTATTCTCATCTTTTGATAAAAATCCCCATATAACTGTTAAAAGTATTAAAAATATAGGCAATATTTGTTTAATATTTATTGTAAACATTTTAAAAATATAATTATCTAATTTTGCATTATTATTTAAAATTATTCCTAAAATAAATAATACTGAAATTATAGGTATCACTATTAATTTTCTATACTTTTTTTGATTTAATAATAAACTTATAAAATAGCTTATTAAAAATATTAATATTAATGGTGCTGCCTGAGTTGCTTTACTCATTAATAAAACAGATATTACTCCTAATCTAAATAAAGTTATAAACTTATATTTTGGTTTATCTAATATAATTAATGTCATTAATAAAAGGCCAACACACCTTACAAAAGATGAACCATACCACATTGCAGAAACAAATTTCCAATCATCTTCAATATAAAGAACCTTAAATAATACAGTATGAAATATAGTTAATGCAATTAATATTACATTAATATATTGAATAGATGATTCTTTTATTTTATTTTTTGAATTTAAGTTTATTTTTTTTGCTACTGAGACTATTGCATTTTCTAATAAAAAATAATTAAATATGCTTAAAAATAATCTAGAAAATAAAGATGCACTAACATGTAAATATTTAACATAAAATGAATTTTCTAATTCCCATACATTGAACATTCTAATATCAAATAAATTGTTTTTATTTTCATATCCCATAGCAGAATTAATGTTAAATGGATTTTTATATGAACCAAGTGTTGCTATTCTATTTAAATAATATGTATCGTCATTACAATTACCATTCCATATGTAATAAAAAGCATTGCAAAAAACAATTATTAATATAAATAATATTACAAATAAAAACCAATTATTTTTTACTAAATTTAAAAATCCATTAGGAAATATTTTTATTTTATACTTTCTAATTCGTAAAATAATAAATATTATAGAAAAAATTGTTAAAAATACCATATATAATTCAAATATTAAATATGATAATTTAAAAAATTGTATCGGTATTCCAACAAAAGCAATTAAAAATCCGTGATATATATAACCATACAATAATCTTTCATTTTCTATTTTAGAATCTTTTTTTAATGAAGTTCCAAAAATATATATATATATGGTATAAATTATAAAAAATATACAGCATATGAAATAATCAATCATGGAACCCTCTTAATTCTTTTTTTGTCTTTTTATATAACATAAAATCATTTTTCTTGCTTAAATTTTTATTATAATATGGATCGTTTTCAATATATTTATTCCATTTATCATACATATATTTTTCTTCTTCTTTAAATTTCATATATTTTTCTTTTGTAGTATCTAATCCTCTTGTTTTTGATTCATAATGATATAATTGAACAGAAGGAATCATTACATTATAATAACCTTTTTCTAATAATTTAAGACAAAAATCCACATCATTGTATGCTACTTCTAATTCTTCATTTAATCCTTTTACTTGTTCAAATTTTTTCTTTGAAACCATCAAACAAGCAGCAGTTACAGCACTATAATTATATGGTGATATTAATCTTCCATATAAGCCATATGAAAAATCTGGTGTATTAATAAAAGCATGCGAGGCTACTCCTCTAACACCCATTAAAACACCTGCATGTTGAATCGTTCTATCCTTATAAAATAATTCAGCTCCAACAGCTCCAATATGCTTTTGCATAGCATAACCAACCATATAACTTAACCAGTCAGAAGTTATTACTTTAGTATCATTATTTAATAATAATATATAATCACCTTTTGCTTTTTTTACAGCCTTATTATTAAGTTTAGAAAAATTAAATTTACTATTATCTTTTAAGACTCTAAAATTTTTATGTTCATTTTTATATTTATTAAGTAATTCTAATGTTTCATTTTCAATACTATTA
The DNA here is from genome assembly GCA_964402155.1 of uncultured Muribaculaceae bacterium. Taxonomy (GTDB): domain Bacteria; phylum Bacillota_I; class Bacilli_A; order RF39; family UBA660; genus Aphodocola. Next base: position 2,854 of record CAYOAY010000061.1, read on the forward strand.
TTATCTATTACAATAATTTCATAATTCTCATAATTTGTTTTATTATAAATTGAATCTATGCAATTTGAAAGTAATTTATAATTATCTTTTGTAGGTATTATTATTGAAATCAAAGGTTCTTTATCATATGTGTACCTAACTACATAATTAGTAGAAGCTATAGGAACCTCAACTTTTGCTTTTAAACCTCTTCTTTCTAATGCACATTCTACTGCTTTTTTACCAGCAATTATTGCATATTCTTTATTATCAATAGTATCAGCAGTAGAACCTGGTACTTTTCTCCAGTGATATAAAATCTTAGGAATATGATATATATTTTTTGTCTTTTCTACTACTTTTAAAAACAAATCAAAATCTTGTGCACCAACAAATTCATGAACTTCACCACCTACCTCTTCAACTATTTTTTTTCTAATAATTTCAAAGTGGCATATATAGTTTCCACCTAATAATGAATCTGGGGAATAATCTGGTTTAAAATGTGGTTCACACAAACTACCATCCATATTCATTTTATCTTCATCGCTATATATAAAATCTAATTTATTATTTTTATTTAGTGCTTTAACCATTTCATATAATGCATCTTCTGTTAAAATGTCATCATCATCCATTAATGCTATAAACTCACCTTTAGCATGTTTTAATGCAGTATTAGTTGTTTTTGCAATATGTCCGTTTGATTTTCTTTTAATAACTTTAATTCTTGAATCTTTTTTTGAATATTCATCCAATGTTTCTAATGTTTCTTTTAAAGTCGAACAATCATCCGCTAAGCAAACTTCAAAATTTTCATATTTTTGATTTAATATTGAATCAAGACAATCACTTAAATATTTTCTTTCTATATTATAAACTGGTATTAAAATTGATATTAATGGTTTATATTTTAAATCTTCATAAACTATTTCTTCTTTATTTTCTTTAATCCAATTATTATAATCTTTAGTTATTAATAAATTATAATATCCCTTATCAAAATGTCGTTTTATTCTATCTGATAAAATTTTAGCATATTCCCCCCAAAACATTGGCGGAACAAGAAAATGATGTTCTCTCCATAAAAATGCTATACCTCTAAATATTTTTTTTATAAAAGAAATTATAGTTTTTATATACTTATTTACAACAATATTATAAATTCCTCTTATAAAAGCATATATTTTAAATATTATTCTCTTTATAGTTGCATTTTTCAAAGAATATATTTTTTCATTATCATAATAAATATCAACAATTTTTTTCTCCTTTGAAAAATTACATTTAAGTAAAAAAGTTCCTTTAGTATCTAATCTATAAAATTTATGTTTTGTCTCTTCATTATCAATAATAATTTTAAACTTATCATCTCTATTTCTATCAATCCCATATATTCTAAGTTGTGGATTTCTAATTCCAACTATTATTTTCTCTTTTATTTTTACTAATCCATTCATATTAACAACATATTCCTTTCACTTCATTTACTACTTATATAATAGAAAAACTTAAACTGAAATTATTTTAATAATAACTCTTGCCTCTATTTTAGATATATACCATCTTATACTTGCTCTGCAAACCCTTTTTCTAATTTTTTAAATATAAATAATCCTATGGTAAAAACTATTATAGCTATTAATATAACATAACCAAGTGATGCAATGGTAGGCAATGTATGATACATAAATATATCCCTATATGCTTCAATAATAGATGTCATTGGATTCAAATATAATAACCATCTGTATTTTAATGGAAATAAATCAGTAGAATATAAAACTGGTGTCGCATAAAATAACATACTTATAAAAAATTGAACTATATATTCAACATCTTTTACATATACATTAATAGCACTAAATGCAAAAGTAATACCTAATACTAATAAAAATTGTAATAATGCAATTACAGGAAGAAATACTAAATGCCAAGTTATTCCTATTCCACCAAATATACAAAATAATAATATAATTAAAGAACTAATAAAAAAATTAACTAAACCACTAACTGCAACAGATATTGGTAATATTTCTCTTGGAAAATATACTTTTTTTATAATTCCTTCATTTACTCTTACAGTAACAATACCCTGTGTTATAACTGTTGTAAAAAACGTCCAAGGTATTACGCCAATAATTAAAAATATTAAATAATTTTCTGTTTTAACACGCATTATATAAGGAAATACTATTGCATAAACTAAAACAGTTAGTAAAGGATTAACAAAAGACCATAACACTCCAAGAATTGATCCTTTATATTTTCCTCTTATCTCTTTTTTTACATTACTCTTTAGTAATTCTCTATAATCATATAAGTTTTTAATTAAATTCATAATTTTCATCCTTTACTGACATATTTTAAGATATTCTTCTACCACTTCAGAAATTTCTCCATCCATTTTTACTTTACCATCATATATCCATATACCTCTATTACATAATTTTTTTATAGATTCTAAACTATGTGATACAATAACAATAGTCTTATCCCCATCGCGTAATTCTTCTAATTTTGCAAAACACTTATCTTGAAAATGTTGATCACCAACTGCTAATATTTCATCAATTAATAAAATATCTGCATCAACATTTATTGCGACACTAAAGGCAAGACGCATATACATACCAGATGAATAAGTTCTAACAGGGACATCAATAAATTCACCTAATTCAGAGAATTCTATTATATCATCTATTCTTGACTCTATTTCTCTTCTATTAAGTCCAAATATAGAAGCATTAAAATATATATTTTCTCTTCCTGTAAAATCTGGATGAAATCCAGCTCCCAATTCTAATAAAGATGTGAGTTTTCCATGAGTTAATATCTTGCCCTCTGTAGGATATATTATTTTAGTCATTAATTTTAATAATGTTGATTTCCCACTACCATTTGTTCCTATCAAAGCTACGGTTTCACCTTTTTTTATATTTAAATTTATATCATTAAGTACTAACCTTTTTTCATTTTTATTATTCTTCCAAAATACTAATCTTTCCTTTAATGTATTAGGTTTATCATAATAAACTTTAAATGATTTTGACATATTTATTACCTCAATTGCTAAATCATCTTTGTTTTTCATAGTTTCACCTCATAATTATAATTATAACACACAGATAATAATTAAAAAAGTAATATTATTTTTTTTGAATGCATTTTATACTTTATAATCATTATCTTCTCAAAAATATTCATTAACATTTTAGATAATAAACTACATTTAGCATAATTATCTAAATAATATTTCTGACTTTGCTTTAATATTTTATATTTATTTAACTCATTATTATTTTTATCTATAGATACAGAATGTTTATGAACCACATTATGATCATTTAACACCATTATATCATAATTTAAATCTTTTATTTTCTTACATATTATATTTTCTTCATAATACAAAAATAAATTTTCATCAAAATAATTTATTTTTTTAAAAATATCAGACTTAATCATAAAAAAGCATCCTGACATAACATCTACTTTCGTTTGTTTTGTATTATAATATTTTTTAGAATAACCAATTATTTTACTTTTAATTTTAGTACCTATTAATGGAATTGATATAAGCATTTCTTTAAATCCATTAGTTAATTTCCATCCCCTATTTAAATTACCATTTTCATTTATAACCGGTGATACTATAGCAACATTTGAATTATCATTTAAATATTTAGACATATTTTTTATTGTATCATCAGAAACTTCAATATCAGGATTAGATATTATAACATTGCATTTTCCATATTTTTTGACAGCGTATTTTATACCAATATTATTTCCATATCCATATCCACCGTTTTTATCTGACTTTAATATTATTATTTTATTATTCTCTAACTTCTTTAATTTTTCATAAGAATCATCTTTTGAATTATTATCTACTACAATTATATAATTCAAACTTTTATAATCTTTTATAGTATTTATATAACTATTAGTTGTTTTATAATCATTATAATTTAAAATTACCATTATATTTTTCATAATATATATCATCACCTGCTTTTTCATATAATACTTTTATCATAACTAAATTATATTACAATTTCAACTAAAATAAAATTTGAGTTTCGACTTTTTACAAAAATTTTTATCTATTTTTCTATAAAGTATAGTTTCTATTAAATTTTTTTCATATTTTGACTATAATTTTAACTT
>CAYOAY010000062.1:0-6993 GCA_964402155.1 uncultured Muribaculaceae bacterium
CGCGAGCTGGGTTCAGAACGTCGTGAGACAGTTCGGTCCCTATCCGTTGTGGGCGTTGGAAAATTGAGAAGAGCTGTCCTTAGTACGAGAGGACCGGGATGGACTTACCTCTGGTGTATCTGTTGTAGCGCCAGCTGCAGTGCAGAGTAGCTATGTAGGGAATGGATAACCGCTGAAGGCATCTAAGTGGGAAGCCAACTTCAAGATGAATTTTCCTGTTTTTTAAAAACTAAGATCCCAGAAAGACTATCTGGTTGATAGGCTAGACGTGGAAGCGTAGTGATACGTTGAGCTGACTAGTACTAATAGATCGAGAGTTTAACCCTATAATTTGTTGAACCATATTATCATGTTTTCAGAGAATTATTTCTCTATATTTAATTGGTAACGATAGCAAAGTGGATACACCTGTTCCCATCTCGAACACAGCAGTTAAGCACTTTAACGCCGACGATAGTGTATGCGAAAATAGGAAGTTGCCAATTTTTTTTGTATAAAAAAAAGGCTTTATGCCTTTTTTCTATACATATAAATGATAAAAATTTTAAATAGTTTTTACAAATTAAAAATGCAGTGTTTATTTTTTTTCTAAACACTGCTCAATCATAGATATAACAACATTATTAAATGAAGTATTATTATCTTTTGCTATTTTTTCTATTTCCTTTATCAACTTTTCTTTTATGTATAGTGATTTATAGCCTGCTGGCTCTTTTTCTTTTGTTTTTTTTGGCACAAAAGCCATAATATCACCCCTCATATAAATTTTAATATAATAATATATAACATGATATATTAGGAATTTCTGATATTACTTTTATATCACTTATGACTTATAATTTTTTTGAGGTTATTAATATGTTGTTTTTAGCTAGTAGTATGTATTGCAAATATGTTGTTAATATTCTTTATGCTAGTGTTAAAAAAAATATAATTAAAAATCAAGAATATGATGAATTAAATGATAGGTTATATGAATCATATTTAATGTTAGAAAAATTATTAGATGCGGAAATTTACTAGCACAAATTTATTATATTTATTTGACATGCATATTTTGTAACATTATGAAAAAATGTTGTTTTATATTGAAATAACATTTTTTTTTTAATATAATGGTTATGGTGATAAGAATGGAATATAAATATACCTCAAATTCTGAGGAAGATACTTTAGTTTTAGCTCAGAATTTTGAGTCAGAAAAGTTTGAAAATATGGTTATTTGTTTAATGGGTGAATTAGGAAGCGGGAAGACCGTCTTTACTAAAGGATTTGCTGGTGCTTTAGGTATAGAAGAAAATATTACTTCTCCTACTTTTAATATTATTAAAGAGTATAATTCTGGGCAAATGCCTCTTTATCATATGGATGTTTATCGTATGCAAGATGATTGCTCAGAGCTTGGTATTGATGAGTATATGAAAAAAGGTGGAATTACTATAATTGAATGGGCAGATTTAATTAAAGATGAACTTCCAGAAGAAAGATTAGAAATAAGATTTAAAATAGTTGGTGAAGAAAAAAGAGTTTTAACTATTACTCCATATGGAAGTAAGTATGAAGATCTTTGTGAGGATGTAATTTGATCACTTTATTTATTGACTCATCAAGAAAGGATCTTTCAGTTGCTTTATTTAATTTAGATGAAGTTATTTATGTTTCAACTGTTAGTTCATATTTTAAACATTCTAATTATTTAATGAGTGAAATTATTGCTTCTTTAAATGAAAATAATTTAAATATTAATGACATTAATAATATCATTGTGCTTAATGGACCTGGTAGTTTTACTGGTGTAAGAGTTGGTGTTACTGTTTCAAAAACATTAGCGTGGGCCTTAAATAAGAAAATATATTTTTTAACTACACTTAAAGCTCTTTCTTTGCAATTAAAGACGAATAATATTATTATTTCTATTATTTCAGATAAGGCAAATTCAGGGTATATTGGTATTTATGAAAATGATAAAAAGATTTGTGAAGAGTATTTAACTATAAATGATATAAAATATGAATTTAAAAATAAAAAAATAGATATCATATGTTATGAAGAAGATGAATTTGTAAAATCAGTTTATGCTTTATTATCTATAAAAAATAATGTTTTAATAAACTGTATAGATAATTATAATTATTTAGATGTAGTAAATTATGCTTTGAATTTAGAATCCGTAAATCCACATTTAGTTAAACCAGTTTATTTAAAAAAAATAGATGCAGAAAAAAAGATGTTATGATTAGGTTTTATTGTGATAGTGATATAGAAAGCATTACTAAGTTAGGTAGTCAATTACATAATAATTATAAATTTAAATTAGATACTTTTTCTAAATGTATAGTGCTTATTAAAGAAGAAAAATTAATTGGATTTGCAGTATATTCACTTATATATGAAAGAGCTGAATTAATTGATATTATTATTAATGTTAGTAATAGAAAAAAAGGTTATGGAAAAAAATTACTTGATTTTGTATTAAGAGAGGTTATAAGTAATAAATGTGAAAGCATAACGTTAGAAGTTTGTGTAAATAACATGGATGCAATAAATTTGTATTCTAATATGGGATTTAAAAAGGTAAGATTAATTAAAAATTATTATTTTAATAAGAAATGTAATCAGTATTTTGATGGTTATATAATGGAATTAAAATTTTAGAGGTGATTGTATTGAATGATATAAATATATTTGCTATCGAAACAAGTTGTGATGAAACAAGTTGTAGTATTATTAAAAATGGAAATATTGATGCTGCTACTGTTATTTTATCTCAAATTGATATTCATAAAAAATTTGGAGGTGTTGTTCCTGAGATAGCTAGTAGAAGTCATACAGAATCAATTACTATGGTATTTGAAGAAACTTTAAATAAAGCCAATCTTTCTTTAAATGATATTGATGCAATTGCTGTAACTTATGGTCCCGGACTTAATGGTTCTTTATTAGTGGGTATAGAATCTGCAAAGGCTCTTAGTCTTGCAACAGGAAAACCATTAGTACCTGTTAATCATATGGCTGGACATATATATGCTAATAAATTTGTTGGTGAATTTAAATTTCCACTTTTAGCATTAGTTGTATCAGGCGGACATACTGAAATAATATATATGGATAAGGAATACTCTTTTAAAAAAATAGGAGAAACATTAGATGATTCAGTTGGAGAAGCTTATGATAAGGTAGCTAGAGTAGTTGGTATTTCTTATCCAGGAGGACCATTAATGGATAAAATGGCTCAAATAGGAGAACATACATATAATTTACCTACTCCAAAAGATGATGATTCATATGATTTTAGTTTTAGCGGTATTAAGAGTGCAGTAATTAATTTAGTTCATAATGAAAAACAAAGAGGTAATGAAATTAATAAGGAAAATTTAGCTACATCATTTCAAGAAACTGTAGTTAATATATTAGTAAAAAAAACAGTTAGAGCTATAAAAGAATATAATGTTAAGCAGTTATTAATAGCTGGTGGTGTATCTTCTAATAGTGGATTAAGAAGTGCTCTTGACAAAGCGTGTAAAGAGCTTAACATAGAGTTTTTAAAACCAGAAATAAAGTACTGTACTGATAATGCTGCAATGATTGGAGCAGCTGGGTATCAAGCGTATTTGAGAGGAGATAGAGCTGATTTTAGTTTAAATCCTTATCCGGGATTAGATTTAGATAAAGAAGGTGTCATATATGAAAAAGAATAATGGGTTTACTTTAGCTGAATTAATTGGAGTAATAGTTATATTAGGAGTTATAATGATAGTAGCGGCTCCAAATATGACAAAACAAATAAAAAAGAAAGAAACAACTGATCAAACAATATTAGATGAAAAAATTTACAATGCAACTTTAATGTATGCTGCAAAATATTATGCAGAAGATATAGTAAATAAAAAAAGCTTTTCGTTTACTTTGGATGATTTAGTTAGTGATGGTTTAATTAATTTAAAGGGTAAATGTAGTGATGTTTTAAGTAAAGAAATTAGTTATACTAATGCCGGATATGATTTTGAAGAAATTAAAAATAATGATTGTGCTTCAGATAAAATTGGTAAATAGAAACAGTTTTCAAATTCATGAAAACTGTTTTTATTTACCATTCTTTTTTTAGCTTATTTTCTATAAATAGTATAATAAAATAAAGTATACTAGTTAGAATGCAAAGTAGTATTATTCCAGTTATAACCAAATTTGTATTAAATACTTGAGAACCATAATTTATTAGATATCCCAAACCTTCTTTTGATACTAGAAGTTCACCCATAATTACTCCAACAAAAGTCATTGATAAGTTTATTTTAAGAGAACTAATTATAGTATTTAAATTAGATGGAAAAACTACTTTTTTAAATATTTGAAATTTATTTGCTTTAAAACTTTCAAGTAATTTTATACTTATTTTATTTGTATGCTTAAAGCCTGTATATACACTAATTATAGTTGAAATAGTAGATATTAAAAGCGCCATTAGTATTATTGAATTTTGATTAGCTCCTGCCCAAATAATAATTATAGGTCCTAAAGATACTTTAGGTAAACTATTTAATATAGTAAGATATGGGTCTAATACTTTAGATAAAAAAGGACTTAGCCATAAAATAGCTGCAAATATAATTCCTATTAATGAACCTGAAGTAAAGCTTATTAATATTTCTTTTAATGTTGCTAAAATATGAATTATTAAATTATTTGATTTATATAAGCTAATAATTGTTTGAATTACTTTTTTGGGACTAGAACATAAAAATGAATTAATAATTCCTTTATCAGATAAAACTTGCCATATTATTATAAATGAAAATAGTATAAGTAACTGACTTATTATAATTTTAATAGAATTAAATCTTATTTTTTTTAAATAATTTTTATATTCAGAATTAGCATTCATTATGATCAAAGTCCTTCCAAATTAGATTATAATAATAATTAAACTTTGGATTATTTCTATTTTCACTTGGTATAGATTTATTATTCATATCAATTTCATATATATTTTTAATGCATGCCGGTCTATTACTTAATACTATTACTTTATCACCAATACTTATAGCTTCATTTATATCATGAGTTACCATAATGGCTGTCTTTTTTTCTTCTTTAATCATTTTAAATACATCATTTGATACCGTTATTCTAGTTTGATAATCAAGTGCAGAAAAAGGTTCATCTAAAAGCAGTATATCAGGTTTTAATGCAAGTGTTCTGATTAAAGCAACTCTTTGTCTCATACCTCCCGATAATTCTTTAGGATAACTATTTTCAAAATTAGATAATCCATATTTTTTCAAAAGCATTTTTACATATTTAATATCTTCGCTTTTAACTTTATTTTTTATTTTAAGCCCTAAAAGGCAGTTATCAAGTACACTAAGCCAAGGTAATAGAGCATCTTCTTGAAACATATAACCTACTTTTAAATTATCCTTATATACTTTTATTTTTCCATCACTTTTATTTTCCAAACCACCAATAATAGATAAAATTGTTGATTTTCCACATCCAGACGGACCAACTAAAACTATAAAATCGTTTTCTAATACTTCAAAACTTATATTATTAAGAGCACATATAACATTTTTTTTAGTTAGATAATTTTTTGATAACCCTTTTATATTTAAGAGTTTATTCATTTTATTAGTTTCCTTGATATACTAATTTGTCATATGGTGCTTTTTTATCTAGTTCATTAGCACTAATTATTATATCTTGTAAGTGATCAAAGTCTTTTTTACTTATATTACTACTATTTGCCCATGCATCATTAGTTTTATAGTTCTCAACGATTGCGGTTAAATCGTTTAATGATAGTTCTGGAAAATAACTATAAATATCTTTAGCAATTATACTTGAATCTGTTTCTTTTACATATTTTAAACCCTTATTAATAGCATTAGTAAATTTATTTATAATTTCAGGATTATTTTTTATATAACTTTTTTTTGCATTATATGCTGTATAAGGTACTTCTCCTCCCCAAGAGCCAACATAGCCAACAATGTATCCTTTGCCTTGTTTCTCAACTTGTGTTGCATTAGGTTCAAATAAAGTAACAAAGTCAGCATTGCCTCCTAAAAAAGCACCTTCCATAGCTGCAAAAGCAATACTTGTATCAATAGTTAAATCTTTTTTAGGATCTATACCATTTTCTTTTAATGCCCATTCAAAAGTCATTTCAGGCATTCCACCTTTTCTTCCACCAATTACTGATTTTCCTTTTAAATCTTCCAATGTAAAATTATCATATTTTTTTCTTGATACTAAAAATGAACCATCTCTTTTAGTTAATCTAGCAAAGTTTACTAAATAATCTTTTTCTCCACTATTATATACATATATAGTAGCTTCACTACCACAAAAACCAATATCTACATCACCTGATAAAACAGCTGCTGTTACTTTATCTGCTCCTGATATAAGTGTTAAATCAATTTTTAATCCTTCTTCTTCGAAAAAGCCTTTATTAATTGCAGCATAAGCTGGTGCATAAAAAATGGTATGTGCAACTTCTGCAACTTTAACTTTAGTTAAACTATCATTTTCAACTTTTTTATTACTATTTATATTACTAATAAACATAAAAGATAAACTAGCAAGTATTAATAGTAAACATCCAAAAATAATTAATTTCTTTTTCATAATTCCTCCTTTTACAGTAGTAGTATATTCTTTTTATCTAATAGGGGTACGGAAAATTTAAAATTAAATTTTATTGTTACAAATTGTAATCTATGATAAAATGCTCTTAGGAAGGGTGATTTTATGAGTAATGTTTATGACAGTGGGGAATTTACTATCTCAGATAAAATGATTCATTTTTTTGGTACTACTTTAAATGTTGGTAGTATAGATAATATGAATTTTATTAATTTTAAGAAACATTCTTTATTAGCTTCAGTTAAAGAGTGGTTTTTTGGACTTGTTTTTGTTTTTATTGTATGTGCTATATCCCGACTTTTTCAGTTGTCGAATCAAAAAAGTATCATTTTCCCCAGTAATTAT
>CAYOAY010000063.1:0-6754 GCA_964402155.1 uncultured Muribaculaceae bacterium
TTATAATAATTATAACAAAAAATTATTGCGAAGAAAATTCATTCTATTTTACTGCTCAAAAGTATATTTTATTGACTAAATTAATATAATTGTTTATAATTAAAGGCGTGTAAACGAAAAAGCAGCGCTTATTTGAATTTAATAACGTGTTTGTTTGCTAAATGTTATATTAGTAATTCTATAGCTGCAAGGATGAAAATATTAAAATAAACTCCCTATTAAGTGGCAAATAGCCTCTTTGTTTACAAATATAAAAGGAGGAAAGAAATATGTCAAGATACACAGGTCCAATGTATAAGAAAAGTCGTCATTTAGGTTTTTCTTTACTAGAAAGTGGAAAAGAATTAGTTAAAAGACCTTATGGTCCAGGTCAACATGGTAACGATAAAAAACGTGGCAAAGCTTCAGAATATAAGCTTCAATTAATGGAAAAACAAAAAGTTAGATTAATGTATGGTGTAAATGAAAAACAATTTAAATTAACTTTTAAAAAAGCAGCTAAAATGAAAGGTATTCATGGTGAAAACTTCTTAAAGCTACTAGAAAGTAGATTAGATAACATTGTATACCGTATGGGACTTGCATCAACTAGAAGAGCTGCAAGACAGGTTGTAAATCATGGACACATTACAGTTAATGGTAACAAAGTTGATATTCCATCATATCAAGTTAAACCAGGTGATGTAATATCTGTTAAAGAATCATCTAGGGATCATAAAGCCATTTTAGAATCATTAGAAAAGATTAATAAAACAGTTGAATATGTTTCATTTGATAAGAAAAAACTATCTGGTAATTATGTTCGTTATCCTGAAAGAAGTGAACTTCCAGCTGATATTAAAGAATCAATGATAGTTGAGTTCTATAGTAAGTAAGATAATATTATCTTACTTTTTTTATTTATATATGATATTATTAACTTGGTGATAAAATGAATACATATAAAAATATAAAAATCAAAGAAGCTAAAAGCTTTAAAGAAAGACTTTTAGGTCTTATGTTAAAAAAAAATATAAAATATGGTTTATTATTTAATAATTGCTCCTCTATTCACACTTTTTTTATGAAAGAAGAAATAGATGTATTATTTACCGATAAAAATGATAATATATTAAAAACTTATAAATCCTTAAAACCATGGAAAATAATAATTGCACCAAAAGGTACTAAAAAAACATATGAACTACCAAAAGGCACTTTATAGTGCCTTTTATAATATATAACTTATATCAACATTACCTTTTATACCAGAAATACTACCTTTTGATGTATATTGCCACATTAAATAACTTCCATCATATTTACAAGTTTTATTATACTCAGCAACCCATTTAACATATGATTTAGATATACTACCTAATCTATTCATAGCATACCACCTACCACTATATACACCAACATTATAATTATTATTAGTTACATTATTTATTTTATTAACAAATATTTTAGTAAACTCATCATACATATTCTTACTAATTACATCAGAACTAGTTTTTTTACTTTTCCAAGACTCTAAATCATAAAATATACCAATACTTGGCTTTAAATCATATTTTATAATCATATCACTTACAAAATTAGCTTCTTTAATAGCACCACTTGTAGTAGTTGCATAACTATATAAATATATACCATAAGGTATGTTTAACCTTTTAACTTCACTTAAATTATATAAAAATGATTTATCTAAAGTATTATAATAACCTATTCTTAATATAACACCATATATCATATTGCTATTAGATACCTGTTGCCAATTTATACTTCCTTGATGGTAACTTACATCAATTACTTTAATATTATTAGTACCTAAATATACCCCATTAGAAGTAAAATAGTGATTTTTCCCATCAATATTTTTAATACCAGTTATTAACTTCCCATCCTCATAATAATAAGTATTATTATTTTCAATAGTAAAACCATTTTTATTTACTTTCTTTTCATTAACAGTTTCATTTGCTACTTCTTTAACTTCTTCCATTATTTCTTCTTTAATGTCTTCATTTGTTTTAGAAACTATACTTTCATTTATAATATCTTCTTTTTCATTTTCTTCAGTTTTAGTATCATCTTTACTTTCTTTATTATCATCTATAGTAATATCATCTTTACTTTCTTTATTATCATCTATAGTAATATCATCTTTATTTTCTTCTAATTTAATATCATCATCTAATTTAATATCTTCTTTTACAAAGTTTGTAACTATTTCTTCATTTATAATATCATTGTTAGAATTGCCCTCTTCTTTTATATTGCTATTATAACTTATATCATCAGTTTTAACTTCACTTTTTATTTCATAATAACTATTAAATTTTTCTTCACTAATTTTAGGCACTTGATATGAATATAATTTCTTAATACTCTCAGTTTTAATTTCTTTATTAATCTTTTTTTCATCATTAATATTTTTTATACTCTTCTTATTAAAATCTATATTACTAATAAAAACTATAATTAATAATGCACTAAATAAAAATATTTTCTTATACATTTTTTCTCCTTCCAATTTAATTATTAGACAAAAAAATACAAATTCCCTCGTAATTTTAAAAAAAGTACTAACTTTTTTTTAAGTTAGTACTTAATTTTTAGATTTAACATATTCTTTCATATTAAAGTCAGCATCTTTAAAATTAATATCTTTCGCTAATTTACAAATAAGTTCTTCATCTTTATCCAATAATTCTTTATTTATAAGAACAAATACTAAAAACTTTTCTGTAGTTTCAAAAAATAGTTTAATTAAATTTTTATTATTAGTTTTTATTAAATAATAAGTAATTATAAGCAAATCTTTAGTATTTAATATTTTTTTTTCAAAATCAGCACCTATTTTTTTATGATATGATCCATTTAAGTAATCATCAATCATCATTTTCATAACATCAAAGTCTTTTAGTTCAAATAATTTATCTGTTAAAGCTATATAATAATTAGTATTTAAATTCTTAACTTTAGTTAAAAATTTATATATATATAATGAATCATTACTATTAATTATTCCTTTAACTAATAAATCAATATTACTAGGACTTAAATTTTTACAATTCATAGCAGTTTTATAAATATACTTTCCATCTTTTAAAGTAACTAATTTATTAATTAAATTATCAGTATTTTCTAAAGATAAATTATCAAGTTTTAAGAATTTATATATATAAAATGAATTGTTGCTATTTAACATACTTTTTACTAATAAATTTATATAGTCTTTATCATTATAATAAGAAACACTTGTTGCAACCTGGTACATATAACCTTCATTATTAATTTTAATAATTGCTTTTATTAATTTCATTTTATTTTCTTTAGATAAATCAGTTGCAAGAACGTAAAAATTATATATTACACTTACATCTTTAATATTTGATACTTCATCTACTAAAAAGCAAATGTTTTCTTTTGATAAATTTCTTGTGCCTTTATAAAATTCATATAAATGTAATCCAGTAAAGTCAAAAGTTCTTATATAAGTAGAAATTAAAGATTTAATATTATCATTAGATAGCTTTGGACAATGATCTATTAAATAACTGTAAATTTTACTATCCAAAATTCCTTCTTTTATTAAACTATCAATTATAAAATCTATATTTTCTTTTGTTAACCAATCAACATCATTAAGAATATCTTCTAAAATATACATATTACTTACTTCGCTAAATCTCTTTACTATTTTTTCTTTATCATCAATAGTTAAAGAATTTTTATAATTACATGCAAAAGGAATTACATCATAAATATTTTGATAATTAATATTGTTAATAAAATTTTTAATTTGTTTTTTGTTCATAAATCCTCTCTCCTTTAAACAAATTATACACTACGTTTTATTATTTATCAAATAATCTTAATTGTTTCTTAATAAATTTCTATTTGTATTTCTTGATTTCACAAAAAACTTTTTTCATTTTTATTTATATTCTTTTAAAAATTCATATAAATCATTTGCAACATTTTTTGGTAAATCTACTTCTAACTCTTCTTTAGATAATTCTTTTAACTTATTTATAGTTTTATACTTTTTTAATAAAGCTTTCTTTCTTTTATCTCCAATACCAGATACATTATCTAAAATGCTTGTTATTGCTCCCTTGCTTCTTATATCTTTATGATAACTAATAGTAAATCTATGTACTTCATCTTGCATTCTAGTTAATAAATGAAAAAGGTCAGATGTCTTATCTATATTATATTCTCTATCACTACTTATTAAAGCTGTTGTTGTATGCTTATCATTTTTCTTAAGACCAATAACCGGTATATCTAAACATAAACTATCTAAAACCTCTTTTGCAGCATTAACCTGTATTATTCCACCATCTACAATAATTAAATCAGGTTTTTCTAACCTTTCATGTAAAACTCTATAATATCTTCTATAAATAACTTCCATCATAGTATGATAATCATCTTTACTGTCTGATTTTATCTTATACTTTCTATACTCTTTTTTATTAGGTCTTCCATTGTCAAAAACAACCATACCTGATACTGTATAAGTACCAAAAAGATGAGCATTATCAAATATTTCAATTCTTTTTAAATTATTTATATTAAGCATTTTACCAAGAGTTTCATTAGCATTAAACGTTCTTTCATAATCTCTATTTATAAGTACAAACTTTTCTTCTAATGTTATTTTAGCATTATCATATGCCATATCAATAAGTTTTTTCTTTATACCCTTAATTGGTACTATAACCTTAGTATTTAAAACACTACTAAGTAAATTAGTATCAAAACTATCACTTACTAATATTTCTTTAGGTATATTATTTCTTTCATAAAAACTAGTTACATAATAAGTTATAGCATCATTTATATCTTCATATAAAACAAATACTTCTCCATCTCTTTTATTTATCATACCATTTGTTAAATGAAGTATTTGAAAAGATATATAATCATTTTTAACATAATAATTTATTACATCACGAGTTATATTATCATTTAAACTTATCTTTTGCTTTTCAAGTACTTTATCTATATATTCTAACATTTCTTTATACTCTATAGCTTTTTCAAAATTCAATGTATTAGATGCATCTTTCATTAAACTTTCTATTTTTTTTCTTACATCATCATAATTACCCTTTAAAAAACTAGTTACCTCATTTATCATTTCATCTTGCTTTTTAGTATCTACATTTTTAGTACAATATCCTAAACACTGCCCTATATGATAATATAAACATACCTTTTTATCCATAGTATGACATTTTCTAAAAGGATATATTCTATTTAACAATTCTACAATATGTCTTGCAGCATAAGCATTTGGATATGGTCCAAATAACTTACCCTTATAATTTTTTATATTTCTAGGTCTTGATATTATAAGTCTAGGATATTTATCATTTGTAATTTCTATATATGGATAACTTTTATTATCTTTAAGCATTATATTATATTTAGGTGTATATTTTTTTATTAAATTAATTTCCAAAAGAAGAGATTCAACTTCAGTTTCTGTTACTATATATTCAAAATCTTTAATATTTTCTACTAGTGCTTTTGTTTTACCAGTATGTTCTTTATTAAAATATGATGATACTCTTCTTTTTAAGTTTTTAGCTTTACCAACATATATTATTTTACCATCAATATTTTTCATTAAATAACAACCTGGACTAGTAGTTAATAATCTTAGTTTTTCTTTAATATTATCCATTTATACCACCTTACTTATTGTAACATAAAATTATGTTAAGTTAAAATAAAAAGACCTACTATCTTCTTATGTAATAGCAGGATCTAGCTCCACTTAAATGCATAATTCTAGACATCTCATCTTCACTAGCATCTAAAATATTAACTTGTAAGTTTCTCATTATTTTTAAAAATTCAATTATTTCATCATCATTTAAATCAATATTATCTAAATCTTTTAAATGTTTTAAGTCTTCTGACCAAACTTTTTTTAATAAAGTTATCTCATCTTCGCTTAATTTCTTAATAAAATAAAGAACTAACTCATCACTAGTTTGTAAAAAAGAAAAAATATCTGTATTGAAGTTATTTTTTTCTTCATATATTTTATGAGTTTTAAAATTAGAAATTGTATTTAATTTTTCTTTAGCTTTTAATAATCTTTGTCTAACACGTTCAGGAGAACAATTCATTATTTTAGACATTTGAGTATTATTAATAGAATAACCCGCTATTAAACCATATTTTGCTATTAAACTTAGTCTTTCTTCAATAGTAAAATAATTTGTTTTAAAGATCATATCTTTTATTATCTTTAATATTTCTTTACTTTCAATATTATCAATAAAATCTTCATCTACATATACATAGTTAATACCACAAGGTATTTCTTTTTGAACATCAAATAAACTAATATGTGTACAATAATAACTATATAATCCTGTATGTAAATATGTACTTAAAGTTAAATTAAGATCTTTATTAATAAAATCTTTAATTAAAATGATTAATTTTTCATATCCTATTTGTAATAAATCTTCTTCATATTTTTCATCATAATTAAAAGCACTTAATTTTAATTCTGGCAAATATAAATACTTATTAATAAGTATATTTAAAGCCTCTTTATTCCCATTTTTATATTCATTTATTAAAATATTATCACTTTTCATAACAAATCAATCCCCTTATTTAGCTATGTATACTATCAAAAAATAAGAGTCATGTCAAGAAATATTTATTTTTTATTTATAATTATGTGAAAAATTAGTAAAAATGTTACATATAAGAAAAAACAATAATTAGTAAAAAT
>CAYOAY010000064.1:0-6647 GCA_964402155.1 uncultured Muribaculaceae bacterium
ATAGCGTTATAAAAGTTTTAACTTGCGTTAAAACTCTCATAACTTTCTAAACATTGTACCAAAATTCTTATAAAATGTCTTTATTAAAAACAAATAATCATTATTTTTTTAATGTTTCACGTGAAACATTATCTTCTATTCTTGAAAAATTTTTTTAATAACATTATACATTCATTTTCAAAGTAATTCAATTTCACTTTATTAGTTATTATGTTTTCGTTATTTGTTCTTGATGTACAAAAATACACATTTTTAATTCTTGATAATTTTATTGCATATTCACACATTGGGCATGGTTCTAAAGTTACATATATATCACAATCTATTAGTCTCCAATTATTTAGTTTTCTTGAAGCTATTTGAATAACATTAATCTCTGCATGAGAAACAACATTATTATTTTTTTCTATTTTATTATAGGAGCGTGCTATTATTTTATTATTTTTTACAATTACTGCACCAACAGGTACTTCTCCTACCTCATAAGCTTTTTGAGCTAATTTAATTGCTTCTTTCATAAATTTAATATTCATTTTAAACTCTCCTAAACAATGTTTCACGTGAAACATTAATAATATAATTATGCAAAAGAAAAGCACACACAGAAAGAGGCTATTAAGGCTGCTGTTTTTCAACTCTGACCTGGTTCTAACATTTCTGTTGTGCATCTATATTATATTATATTCTTTTAAAATATGCAACTTTTTTATGTTTCACGTGAAACATAAAAGTATTTCTAATCTTTCCTTTCATCGTTATGAACATTATTTTCATCATTTTTAAAAGCAGATTGTTCTTTTTCTATAACAGATACCGTTGATACTTTTTGATTTTCACGAAGATTCATTAATCTTACACCTTGAGTTACTCTACTCATTTTAGAAACTTTATCAAGTGATATTCTTATTACAATTCCTTGTTCTGTTATAATCATAAGATCTTTATCTGGTGTTACAGTTTTAAATGATACAATATTACCATTTTTATCTGTTATATTTAATGTTTTAACTCCTTTACTTCCCCTATGCGTTAATCTATATTCATCGATGGATGTCCTTTTTCCATAACCATTTTCAGTTATTACCAAAATTTCCTCATTTTTACGTGCAATTTCTGAACCGACACAATAGCAACTATTAGACAACTCAATACCCTTTACTCCACCTGCTATTCTGCTCATTACTCTAATTTCATTTTCATTAAATCTAATCATTCTGCCATTATTTGCTGCAATAACAATATCATCATTACCAGAAGTAAAATGTACAGATAAAACTTCATCTTCTTCCTTTAAAGTAATAGCTATCTTGCCATTTTTCCTTATATTCTTAAATTCACAAACATTTGTACGTTTTATTAAACCTCTTTTTGTTGCAATTACTAAGTATTTGTTATTATCATTATCATTATCTAACAAAATATTGTTAATTTTTTCATCCTTTTCTAACGGTAATAGATTTATAATTGGTAATCCTTTAGATTGTCTTGAAAACTCAGGTATTTCGTAGCCCTTAATTCTATAGACTTTTCCTTTATTTGTAAAAAATAATACATGATTATGTGTTGTTCCATTTTTCAATATTTCTACAAAATCATCCTCATTTGTTGACATACCTTTTATTCCTACTCCACCTTTATTTTGTAATTTATAAGTATCTGTTGGCATTCTTTTAATATATCCTTTATGAGTTAAAGCTATTACAATATCTTCAACTGGTATTAATGATTCATCTTCGATAAAATCAATTGCTGTCATATCTATTGAAGTTCTTCTTTCATCACCATATTTTTTCTTTATTTCAAGCATTTCTTCCTTAATTATATTCATTACTTTTTCATTTGAAGCTAATATTGATCTTAATTCATCTATTTCCTTTAATAAATTGTTTAATTCTGATTCAATTTTTCCTCTTTCTAATCCAGTTAGCCTCTTTAATCTCATATCTAAAATATTTTTAGTTTGAATTTCTGTTAATTTGAATTTACTCATTAATTTATTTTGAGCATCCTCATCAGAATCAGAATTTCTTATTATGCTGACTACCTCGTCTATATTATCTAAAGCAATTTTTAAACCTTCTAATATATGTACTTTAGCTTCATCCTGAGATAAATCATACTTTGTTCTTCTAATTATTACTTCTTTTTGATGATCAATGTATTTAGCAATAATTGATTTTAGGCCTAGTGTTTTTGGAGTACCATTATCTATTACCAAAAATATTATTCCATAACTGGTTTGGAAATTAGTATGTTTGTACAAATTATTCAAAACAACTTGTGGATTTGCATCTCTTTTTAATGATATCGTTATTTTTACACCATTTTTTAAGTCTGTATGATAATCTGATATACCATCTATAATTTTATTGTGAACAAGTTCTGCTACCTTATTTTTTAGTTCCATAGTGTTCACACCAAAAGGGACTTCAGTTATAATTATTTGACTATGATTATTTTTTTCTTCTATATAAGCTCTACTTCTTATAGTAATAGAACCACGCCCAGTTTCATATGCCTTTTTTATCCCAGAATTACTCAAAATAATTGCTCCAGTCGGAAAATCAGGACCTTTTATATAATTCATTAATCCTAATGTATCAATGTCAGGATTATCTATATATGCAACACAACCATCTATTACTTCTGATAAGTTATGTGGTGGTATATTTGTTGCCATACCAACTGCAATTCCCATTGAACCATTAACTAATACATTAGGAAATCTTGATGGTAAAACAATCGGTTCAGGACTTGTTTCATCAAAATTTGGCTTCATATCTACAGTATTTTTTCTTATGTCTCTAAGCATTTCAAGTGATATCTTAGATAACCTTGCTTCAGTATAACGATATGCTGCTGCTCCATCACCTTCTATATTACCAAAGTTTCCATGACCATCTACCATCATATATCTTTGGTTAAAATCTTGAGCTAATCTAACCATAGCATCATATATAGATGAATCACCATGAGGATGATAATGACCCATTACATAACCAACAGTAGTAGCTGATTTCTTATGTGGTTTATCAGGTGTATTACCTTCTTCAAACATTGACCATAATATTCTTCTATGTACTGGCTTTAAACCATCACGTAAATCTGGAATTGCTCTAGATGTTATTACACTCATAGAATAATCTAAAAATGAATCAGATATTTCTTTTACAATATCATTTTTTGCATGACTATCTCTTTCGTGAAATGTACCACCATAATTATCTACAGCATTATTTTTCTTTATTTCTTTATTTTCTTCCATCTACAACACCACCTAAACGTCTAAATTTTTTACATATTGTGCATTTTGTTCTATAAATTCTCTTCTTGGTTCAACTTCTTCACCCATTAATTTGCTAAACATAACATCAGCTGCTACACAATCCTCTACAGTAATTTTTCTAAGTACTCTTTTTTCTATATCCATTGTTGTCTCATTTAATTCTTCAGCATCCATCTCTCCTAAACCTTTCATGCGAGCAATTTCAGCTCTATCTCTTACATTATCAGGCAAAGATGCTAAATATTCTTCTTTTTCTGATTCATCAAGTACATATTTTCTTGTTTTTCCATGCATTATTCTAAATAATGGTGGCTGTGCAGCATATACATGACCCGCTTCAACAATAGGTTTAAAAAACCTATAAAATAATGTTAAAAGTAAAACTCTTATATGAGAACCATCAACATCAGCATCTGTCATTATTATTATTTTATCATATCTTAATTTGTCCAAGTTAAATTCTTCACCTATTCCAGTTCCAAAAGCAGTAATTATAGTTCGAATTTCTTCATTTCCAAGAGCCCTATCTAATCTTGCTTTTTCAACATTTAGTATTTTACCTCTAAGCGGAAGAATTGCCTGAGTCATAGAATCTCTACCTTTTTTTGCTGAACCACCTGCGGAATCTCCCTCGACTATAAATATCTCTGATACTTTTGGATCTTTACTTTTACAATCAGATAGTTTTCCAAAAAAATTTGTGGTTGCTAAATCACTTTTTCGTGTTATTTCTCTAGCCTTTCTAGCTGCATTTCTTGCTCTTGAAGCTAAAAGTGCTTTATTTACTATTATTTTTGCATCATCAGGGTTTTCAAGCAAAAACTTTTCAAATCCATCAGAAAAGACTTTATCAGCCAACTTTCTAACTTCAGAGTTACCAAGTCTACCTTTTGTTTGTCCTTCAAATTGTGGATTAGGGTGCTTACAAGATATAATCATTGTTATCCCTTCTTTAACATCATCGCCTGTTAAAGAATCATCTTTTTCTTTTAACATTCCAGTTTTTCTTGCATAACTATTAATAACCCTTGTTAAAGCTCTTTTTACACCATCTTCATGAGTTCCACCATCATGTGTATTAATGTTATTAACAAAAGAATAAATATTATCATTATATCCAGTATTATACTGCATAGCTACTTCAAAAAAAACATTATCTTCAATTCCCTGAAGATGTATTATATCTTCATGAATAGGAGTTTTTCCTTTATTAATAAATTTAACATATTCAGAAATTCCTCCTTCATACATAAATGTTTCACCGGTCGTATCTTCTAAATCGCGGTCATCTCTTAAAGTAATTCTAAGGCCCCTATTTAAAAATGCTAATTCTCTTAATCTTACTTTTAAAGTTTCATAATCATAAATATCTGTATCAAATATATCAGGATCTGGTTTAAAAGTAACCCAAGTTCCAGTTCTATTTTCTTCACATTCACCAATTTCCTTTAATGGAGATACTGTATGTCCACCTTTTTCAAATCTAATTTTATATATTTTACTATTTTTATAAACAGTAACTTCAACCCAACTTGATAAAGCATTAACAACAGATGCACCAACACCATGAAGACCACCAGATACTTTATATCCTCCACCACCAAATTTTCCACCTGCATGAAGAACCGTATAGACAGTTTCAACAGTAGATATCTTAGTTTTAGGATGAACATCAACAGGTATTCCTCTCCCATCATCTTTTACTGTTATTGAATTATCTTTATTAATAATTACTTCAATATTATTACAATAGCCAGCTAATGACTCATCTATTGCATTGTCTACTATTTCCCATACTAAATGATGTAAACCTTTAACATCAGTTGTACCTATATACATACCTGGTCTTTTTCTTACTGCCTCAAGTCCTTCTAATACTTGTATATCCGAAGCATCATAATGTTCTTTATTTTCTTCCATAAATTATTCCTCCTTACTTATATTTCCTTCATTTAAAACATAAATATCAGATTTTAATTTTAAATCTTCATTTATATCTTTTAAATCAGTAGTAGTTATAAAAATTTCCATATCATCTTTAAAATATTCAATTATATTATTTTTCTTATTTTCATCTAATTCACTAAATATATCATCAAGTAATATAATCGGTTTAATATTTTTTTCATTTCTAAAAACTTCAATTTCAGCTAATTTTAAACTTAATATTGATAATCTTTGTTGTCCTTGAGATGCAAATTCAGTTATATCTAAATTATTTAAATATATTTTAAAATCATCTTTATGACAGCCCAAAAGGGTTGTTTTTTGAAGCAATTCATTATTAAATATATAATTGTATCTATCAGTAATATTCTCTTTTAAATTGTCTTTATTTAAGTCATCCTTACTAATAAAACTATTATATTTAATAACTAGATTACCTAAATTTGAAATACTTTTAAAAATATTACTTAAATAATTATTAATTCTATCTATGAAATCATATCTTTCCTTTATTATTTTTATATTAATTTGTACTAATTTCTCAGTTAATATATTAAAATATGTTTTATCAAAAATAGAATTATTCTTTTGTTTTAAGTATTCATTTCTTTGCTTTAAAATTTGATTATATTCTTTTAAATCTAATAAATATTCATTTTTTAATTGAGAAATTTCTACATTCAAAAATTTTCGTCTAATTGATGGCGTTCCCTTTATAATTTCTAAATCATCAGGGCAAAACATAATGACATTTAATTTTGATAAATAATTACTAATTCTTTTTTGAACTATGTTATTAATGGATACTTTTTTACCTTTTTCATTTAATAAAATACTTAGTATATTATCATTACTATTATCATCCATATATATCCCATATACTTTTGTATATAACTCATTTTTATTTATTAAATTAAGTTCATTATGAGTTCTATGTGACTTTGTAATTGCTAAAAAATAAATACTTTCTAGTATATTGGTTTTTCCTTGGGCATTATTTCCTATAAAAATATTTATATTTTTATTAAAAGTTAGTGATAATTTAGAAATATTTCTAAAATTATTTAATTCTAAATTTTTTAAATACATAAAATATTATTTTAAAGCCCATATAAACCACCTACAATTATTTTTAATATACTACTACATACAAATTAATTATACCACAAAATGAGCTTTATTTACCTTTTATTTGTTATTTTTAAACTTTTTTATATAAAAGATCAATTCTTTTATTCAAAGCAGACTCTAAATGTGTAGCTCTAAGTACTTGATTATCAAAAATTCCATAAGATAACTCTATTTTTATCTTTTTTCCACCATAAAACTTAATTTCCGTTCCTTTTGTTATTTTTTCATACCCGAGTTTTTCAGTTACAAAATGTAAAAATGTCTATTTTTTGGTGAAAATAGG
>CAYOAY010000065.1:0-6360 GCA_964402155.1 uncultured Muribaculaceae bacterium
TGTATTAAATAAACTTAAATCTAAATCTGTTAAAGATTTACATCCATAAAACATATAACTCATATTTGTTATAGTAGCACTAGCATTTTTTTTACTATTAAATGAAATGCCTTTTAATGTTGCACAATTATAAAACATATAGCTTGTATCTACTACATTTGAAAAGTCAAAAGCTTCTAAGTTAAGTGTTCTAGAAGACGTAGTACTAGTATTACTAAATAAAGATTTACATCCATAAAACATATAACTCATATCAGTAACTTTTGTTGTATTAAAATTAGTAACATTAATCGCATATAAGCTACCGCAATTATAAAAAATATAATTCATTTTAGTTACATCTTCTGAGTTTAAATTTATATTTTGAGTTATCTGCGTCAAAACAGTACATCCATAAAATAAATTACTAGAATCCTCAGGTAATTTAATTTGTCCATATCCATATAATGTTAACTGATAATAATTAGCTGAAGAATTAGTTTTTCTAAAATATGCAATTACAGTACCATCTTTGTTTAAAGATGCATCCCAAATAGTACTTGAAGTAGAACCCTCTTCAGAACTTATTTCGCTCATAGGTTTAAGCACAATAGTTCTAACATTTGCTTTAATTAATGAACTATCTATTTCACTTAAATCCTTATTAAATAACATATTACTTTCAGTATTTCCTTTAGCTAATATAGATTCTACTTTTATAAACTCAAACTTTAATATCATATTAGCATCTA
Organism: uncultured Muribaculaceae bacterium; assembly: GCA_964402155.1. GTDB lineage: Bacteria > Bacillota_I > Bacilli_A > RF39 > UBA660 > Aphodocola. The sequence continues at coordinate 732 of CAYOAY010000065.1, forward strand.
TATTATTTGGAATACTAGTTACAGTATCTTTATATTTAATAGTTACAGTAATAATAGTAGGTTTTCCAGTTTCATCACCTTGTTTTAATGCATCAGGATCTATTACAAATGAACCTACTTTTATATTATTAACTACATATTCAATATTTTCATTAGCACCATAATTTGGAGTAATACTTTTTAATATAACAGGCACATTACCTTTATTAGTAATTTCTACATTATAAGTTACAGTAGAATTTATATTTTTTAAAGTATTCCCAACATTTATATTATCATGTCCAAATTTACTATAACTAGATAATCCATCATAAGAAGTTGAATTTAAAGATAAATTAGTTATTCTAACGTCTTTTTCTACTCTATATACAGCCTCTGCCGATATATTAAGACTACTTGAAAAAACTGAATAACCTACACTTAAAAAAATAATTAAAAATGATGTAAGTATAATTAATAATAAATTAAAATTTTTATTTCTCAAATTTAATCACCAACACTTTTATTCTAACTATTTTTTTATATTCTATTTAAATTATATTAACTAAAAAAATAATAGTCAAGAAAAAAAATATTTATAATTTATTATCTAATATATTTACTATTATTTCATTTGATATAAATATTTTATCTTCTGGTATATATATATTATTACCATCATCAATTAATAAATTATTATCAAATAAAAAATCTATATTAAATAAATCATAAAAACTCTTTTTATATTTACTATAAAATTCTTTTTTATTAATGCCATTTATTTTTCTTAAATTAAGCATTACTTCATCATCTACCATTTGATCTTTTGATATATTTTGATATTCTAAAACAATATTTCTATTATTAATATAATCTAAAATATTTTTTGTATTAGAATATCTAACATTATCAATGAATCCTGAAGAACCAAGTCCAAAACCATAATAATTAGAATTATTCCAATAAGTTAAATTATGTTTTGATAAATATCCTTTTTTAGAAAAGTTACTTATTTCATAATGAATATATCCTTTTTCTTTTAATATATTAACTATTTTATAATACATAATACTTTGTATATCATCATCTAATTCACTAATATTATTTATATATAACATAGTATTTTTTTCAATAATTAATGAATATATACTTATATGAGTAGCATCTAATTTAAGAAATATATTTAAATCATTTAGTAATTCTTCTATACTTTGACTTTTAAAAGCATACATTAAATCAACATTTATATTTTCAAAATATTTTTTAGATAAATTAACTTTTTCTATCATTTCTTTTTTATTAATTTTTCTATTTAAAAAACTTTCATACTTATTATTAAAGGTTTGAAGACCTATACTTAATCTATTTACTTTATTATTCTTTAATAATACTAATAATTTTTCATTAATATCTTCATAATTACATTCAAAAGTAAATTCATAATCTTTATTTAAATTAAATATTTTAAGTGTTTTAAATAACTTCTTTAATTCATCATAAGATAAAGAACTTGGAGTCCCACCTCCAATATATATAGTATCTATTATTTCATTTTTATAATTATCTTTAATTTCTCTTTTTAAAGCATCAAGATATTTATCTACATACTTATTATTATAATACATTTTGCAAAAATCACAGTAAGAACATATATTTTTACAAAATGGAATATGGACATAAACAGATTTAATCATATCTAATAAATTCCTTTACTCATCTACACTTAATACTGATAAAAATGCTTCTTGAGGTATTTCTACATTTCCTACTCTTTTCATTCTTTTTTTACCTTCTTTTTGCTTTTCAAGCAATTTTCTTTTTCTAGTAATATCTCCGCCATAACATTTAGCTAATACGTTTTTCTTAATAGCCTTAATATCTGATCTTGCAATAACTTTAGTTCCTATGCAAGCTTGAATAGGTACTTCAAATAACTGTCTAGGTATTAATTTCTTTAGTTTTTCTACTATTAATTTTCCTTTTGAATATGCAAAATCTTTATGAGTAATAACTGATAAAGCATCAACTACTTCTTTATTTAACAATATATCCATCTTTACTAAATTACTAGCTTTATAACCTATTATTTCATAATCAAAAGAAGCATATCCCTTAGTATATGACTTTAACTTATCAAAAAAGTCATATACTATTTCAGATAATGGAAGCTCATAGTGTATATTTACTCTTTTAGCATTAATATAATCCATATTTATATAAGTACCTCTTTTTTCTTGGCAAAGTTCCATAATAGCTCCTACATACTCGCTTGGTGCAAATATATTAGTTTTTATAAAAGGCTCTTTAATTTCTTTAATATTACTACTATCTGGCATTTGACTTGGATTATATACAAGTATATTTTCTTTATTTGTAAGTTCTACTTCATAAACAACTGATGGGGATGTTGCAATTATATCAAGATTAAACTCTCTTTCTATTCTCTCTTGTGTAACATCCATATGAAGCATACCCAAAAAACCACATCTAAAACCAAATCCTAATGAAACAGAAGTTTCAGGTTCAAATGAGAAAGCAGCATCATTTAATTTAAGTTTTTCTAGTGCATCTTTTAAAAGATCATACTTATTAGACTCAGTTGGATAAAGCCCGCAAAAAACCATCGGTTTAATGGGAATATAACCTTCTAAAGGACAACTTGGATTATCTACTTTAGTTATAGTATCTCCTACTTTTATATCACTAACACTTTTAATAGATGCACATAAATACCCAACTTCCCCACTAGATAAAGTATTAACTTTTTTTTCTTTAGGAGTATGTTTACCTAATTCAAGGACTTCATAACAAGTATCAGTACCAAGCATTTTTATTTTGTCACCAACACTAATTTTTCCATTAACTACTCTAAGCCATATAATAGCACCTCTATATGATTCATAAAAACTATCAAATATTAATGCTTGCAATTTATCACTAGAACTATCTTTAGGGCAAGGTATTTTTTCCACAATAGCATCTAACAGCTTATCAATTCCATAACCAGTTTTAGCACTAGTTAATATTATTTCATCTTCTTTAAAACCAAATGTATCAGTAATTTCTTTTTTTACTTTATCTATATCAGCATTAGGTAAATCTATTTTATTTATAATAGGAATTATAGTAAGATTATTTTCTAAAGCAAGATATAAATTAGCTAATGTCTGAGCTTCTATACCTTGAGATGCATCAACTACTAAAATAGCACCTTCACATGCTGCAAGACTTCTAGATACTTCATAAGAAAAATCTACATGACCTGGTGTATCAATTAAATTAAGCATATACTCTTCATTATCCTTTTTATAAGATAATTCTACAGCATTTAATTTAATAGTAATACCTCTTTCCCTTTCTAATTCCATAGAATCAAGTAATTGTGCTTTAGATTCTCTTTTTGTAATAGCATTTGTTTTTTCCATAATTCTATCAGCAAGCGTAGATTTACCATGATCTATATGTGCAATAATACTAAAATTTCTTATATTTTCTCTTTTCATAAACTCACCCCTAAAATTATAACATAGCAAAAGAAAAAAGTCTTTATGACTTTTTAATTATTATAAAAACCTATTTTATTTTTAACAGCTTCATATTTAGCTTTAGCATATATTCTAGTTTTATTAGCTCCATCTTTTAATATATTATCTATATAATTTCCATTCATATAATAATTATATTTTTCTTGTATTTTTTCTATTTCACCAACTACTACATCAGCTACCTTCTTTTTAAATGTACCATAATTACATTCCTCAAATTCTTTTTCAATATCATCTATTTTTTTATTAGTTAAAGATGAATATATATTAATTAAATTTGAAATACCAGGTTTATTTTTCTTGTCATATTTTACATGTGAATCTGAATCTGTTGTAGCTTTCATTATTTTCTTTCTTATAACATCAGGACTATCAAGTAATCTTATAACTCCATTTTGGTTTTCTGATGATTTACTCATTTTACAAGTAGGTTCTACTAAATCCATTATTTTAGTTCCAACATCACTAATTAAGGGTTCTGGAACATTAAATGTTTTACCATACTTATTATTAAATCTAATAGCAATATCCCTTGCTATTTCAACGTGCTGTTTTTGATCTATTCCAACTGGAACAAAATCAGCATCATATAATATTATATCAGAAGCCATTAAGACTGGATAAGTAAATAAACCAGCTGTAAAATTTTGTTTCCCTTTAGATTTTTCTTTAAACTGATGCATTCTAGATAATTCTCCAAAATATGTATTACACTCTAAAATCCATGATAAATTAGCATGATATTCATTTTGAGATTGTACAAATATGGTATTTTTATTAGGATCAATACCACATGCTAAATAAAGAGCTATTAAACTTTTAGTATTTTCTTTTAAATTAAAGTTGTCTTTAGGTACTGTAATTGAGTGAAGATCCGCAACAAATATAAAGGATTCATACTCATCTTGATACTTTACCATTTGCTTTATAGCACCTATATAATTACCTAAAGTTATAACTCCTGTTGGTTGAAGTCCTGTTAACATTCTTTTCATTTTTATTTCCTCCTAAAATATATATTTATATAAAAACTCTTATCCAAATTAATAGGATAAGAGTATAATTCTTATTTTTAATGCCACCTAATGTACTATCATACATATGCTATTAAATAACGGTTAGCAACTCCGGAAATAGCCTACTTTAATTAATTTCGGTATTCTCTCACAAGCCCATTTACTAAAACTTATATATAACTTTACACCAACTAGTTACTCTCTTAAATACTTATTTTAGCTACTATTCTTGATCAACAATTTAAATATAATTAAATTATATAGAAAATATATAACTTTGTCAAATACACTTTTTTAAAGTTATAGTATAAAAGAATTATATATCAGTTTTATTTATTTCTATTACTGGGCGAAGGCCAATTGCAGCATCACTTAAATATTTTTGTCCACTATCATATGCATCGTTAAAATATACATATATAATTTTTTCAAAAGAATCGGCAGTAGCTGTCCAATAATTTAATTTTTTATATATCCACTGCTTATTATTATTAACTAATTCTGTATTACATGTAAATTCATTAGTATTGCATCCCAATTCAATTAACTCATCATATGTTATTAGTCTCATCTTATTAATGTTTTTATTTAATGTATCTGTAATATAATCTTTATAGTTTTTCAAAGGTAATGCAAGATTAGATGGATTGGAAGTACTTTCTACATTATATTTATATACATCAGCAGGATAAGTACTTGTGTCTGTTTTTTTATAATCTTCTAATAAATTACCATTAGAATCAGCCCAATATCCTAAATAATTATCATTAGAATCCTTATGATTTTCATCTTTATTTGCAAAAGCAAGAAATCCATAAAAAGTCAAACTTGAAAAGTTACCACTATCATCAATAGGAACATATGTATCAACACTTTGAAGACCATAATCTTCTTGACTATCTGTTAATGCTTCAGTAGTATAATTACTAAAATCTTCCGTATAAGTAACCTTATTTCCTACCATTAAGTTATATTTAGCTAGTGCTGTAACTGTTGTTCCATTATCACTAATTACATAAAAGTCTTCACTTTTTCCAGTATTAGTATTACAAAATGCTATTACATCTCCTACACTATATGTATCTTTTT
>CAYOAY010000066.1:0-6259 GCA_964402155.1 uncultured Muribaculaceae bacterium
TGGATTTTATAAAGGAATGGATGAAGGTGTATTAAAAACCGCTAAAAAAATGAAAGAAGAAGGTATTGCTTTAGACACTATATTAAAGATAACAAATTTAACCAAAGAAGAAATAGAAAAATTGTAAGTATAAGTAATAAATAAAATATGCAAAAAGTTGAAATAATTTGCATATTTTTTGTATGTGTAGAATAACTGTAAACTTTCAAAATTAATATTGACATCAGTTACAATACCAAGTAGTGTAACATCAATAGGTATTGGAGTATTTAGTTCAAATTCACTAACATCAATCTTAATAAAAAGAACAGAAGAAGACTTTTTAGCAAATGTAACTGTAGGAAGTAGTTGGTATCAAGGAAGTCCAACAATAAGATATCAAGCTCAATAATAAAGTAAATTAAAAACCTTTCTATATAAGTTGTGGAAAGGTTTTATATATTTATTTATTATTATTTTTAATTCTTTCTATGTTTTTTAGTGTTTCATTAAGTATTTTTTCATATTTATTATTTTTAGGTCTATAATAGACTCTATTTTTTAATTCATCTGGTAAGTATTGTTGTACTACGTAATTATTTGGATAATCATGTGGATATTTATATCCAAAAGCTTGTGCATTTATATGACTTGGAACAGTAGGCGTATTACCATTTTCTACATCTTTAATAGCTAAATCTAAAGCTAAATAAGCACTATTTGATTTAGGAGATAAGCACATATCAATAATCATCTGAGCAAGAGGTATTCTAGCTTCAGGAAGACCAATTCTTTCACATGCATTAATACATGCATCAACTCTAACACCTATATTAGGATTAGCAAGTCCAATATCTTCATATGCAATAACACTCATTCTTCTGTATATACTATCTAAATCACCTGATGAAATTAATCTAGCTAAATAATGAAGTGCAGCATTAACATCAGAACCTCTAATAGATTTTTGAAAAGCAGATAACACATCATAATGCCCAGTTTCATTTTCATCCATAGAATTAGATGCTTTACTATTAACACTTTTAATTATATTTTCATCTACCTTCTTATCACCTGCATAATAAGCTATTTCAAGTAAATTAATAGCAAATCTATAATCTCCATTTGATATAGTAGATATTAAATTTATAGATTTTTCATCAATTATAATATCTTTAAATTCATTTTCAATTACTTTTTTAAGTCCAATAGTTATTTCTTCTTTAGTTAATTTTTTTAGTTCAAATATTTGACATCTACTTCTTATGGCAGGATTAATCTTATGATATGGATTAGAAGTAGTAAGTCCTATTAAAATTATTTTACCATTTTCTAATAAAGGAAGTAACAAATCTTGTTTATCTTTATTAAGTCTGTGTATTTCATCTACTACTAAAACAATTTCATTATATATTTTAGTTTCTTCAAATACAATTTCAAAGTCTTTCTTATTATTAACTGTTGCATTTAAAAATCTATATTTAATATCTAATTCATTTATTAAAGCACTAGCTATTGAAGTTTTACCTATTCCCGGAGGACCATATAGTATCATGGAAAATATTTTTTTATTTTTAATAAAGTTAGTTAATATTTTTCCATTACCAATTAGATGCGTTTGACCTATTATATCATCTAATTTAGTTGGTCTTAATTTGTTTGCAATTGGTTCATAACTCATTTTTATCGCCTCTTTAGTATTATAACATGTTAATATGAATTGTAAAATAATATAAGTTATAATTGAAAAAATATAACTCTTTTTGTATACTATTAATAGAGATAATAAAAGGTGATAATATTGAAAGATTTAATTAATGACTATATAAATTATGTATATATTGAAAAAAAGTTAAGTATTAATACTAAAGATGCTTATAAAAGAGATTTATTATCTTTTAATAATTATTTAAATAATAAAAAAATAAATAATATAGATACTAAAGATATAAAAAATTACATAAAATATTTAAATGATTCAAATGATAAAGATAAAACAATCGCTAGAAAAATAGTAAGTATAAGAACATTTTTTGATTATTTGATGATGAATAAAATAATAAATGAAAATCCATGTGAAAAAATAGAATCTCCTAAACTTAGAAAGACACTTCCTAATACACTTAGTTTAGATGACATTAATAAATTGCTTAATATAAAAGCAAATACTGCATTAGAATATAGAAATAAAGCTATGATAGAGCTTATGTATGATGCTGGGTTAAGGGTTAGTGAATTAGTTAATTTAGATGTTAATGATATTAATTTAAAAGATTGTTATGTAAGGTGTTTTGGTAAGGGTAAAAAAGAGAGAATAGTACCGCTTGGTGATATAGCTATTGATATATTAGATAAGTATATTAATATATATAGATCATCTTTACTTAAAGGTTATTTTACTGATAAGTTATTTATAAGTAGTTATGGAAAAGGTATTACAAGGCAAGGTTATTTTAAAATATTAAAGAAAATAGCTAAAGAACAAGGTATAAATAAAGATTTTTCTCCTCATACACTTAGACATTCATTTGCAACTCATTTGCTTGAATATGGGGCTGATTTAGCTTCTATAAGTGAACTGTTAGGTCATGAAAATATTAAAACAACACAGATATATACTCATATATCTAATAATAAGAAAAGAAAGGATTACGAGGATTATCACCCACGTAATAAGATGGTATAATAATGGATATTAAAAAAGAAGTATTTAGAAGTTATGATATAAGAGGTTTATATGAAAAAGAAATAACAAATGATTTAGCTTACTTAGTTGGTAGAGCATTTGGAAGTATATCTTCTAATACAGTAATAGTAGGTCATGATGCAAGGGTATCATCTAATGCTCTTAATACTAATTTAATTAAAGGTTTAATAGATACGGGTATTAAAGTAATTGATATAGGACTTGTTACAACACCAATGCTTTATTATGCTAGAGAATTATTAAATGAAAAATATGCTATTATGATAACAGCATCACACTGTGCTAAAGAATATAATGGATTTAAGTTATGTGATATTGATGGTAGTATGTATGGTGAGAAAATACAAAATTTATATAATATAATATTAGAAGGTAATTTTAAAGATAAAAAAGGCAAGGTTGAACCATTTAATATTATAAATGATTATAAGAATTTAATGAAAGAAAAGATTATATTAGGAAAAAGAAATTTAAAAGTAGTAGTAGATTGTGGTAATGGTACAACTTCACTATTTAATCCATCTATTATAAGGGATTGGAATGTTGATATGGTGCCATTATATTGTAATTCTGATCCATTATTTCCTAATCATATTCCAGATCCTGCAGTAGAAGAAAATATGAAAGCATTAGAAGAAAAGGTAAAAGAAGAAAAAGCTGATTTAGGTATTTGCTTTGATGGTGATGGTGATAGAATAGGTATAGTAGATGAAAATGGTAATTTAGTTAAAACTGATATGTTTATGTTAATAATTTGGAAATCTATTTATAAGACATGTAAAAATAAAACTGCATCATTTGATGTAAAATGTTCTAAGTCATTAAAAGAATCTTTAGAAAAATTAGGTCTTAAAACGGTATATAATAAGACAGGTCATTCTTATTTAAAAAAAGCTATTAAAGAAAATAATTATGATTTTGCGGGAGAGTTTTCAGGACATGTATGTTTTAATGATGATTTTTATGGTTATGATGATGCACTTTATGCTGCAGGTAGATTGCTTAAAATATTATCAAATACTAATTTAAATGTATCTGATTTTTTTGAAGATGTTATAAAATATGTAACTTCGCCTGAAAAGTATATAGAAGTAGGTGAAGAAAATAAAGATAAAATAGTTAATAAAGTTAAAGATTATGCATTATCTAAAAGTTATAATATTATAACTATAGATGGTGTTAGAATAGAATATGATAATGGATTTGCATTAGTTAGAAAGTCTAATACATCTCCTTGTTTAACAGTTAGATTTGAAGGAAAAACAATGAATGATATGATAAATATTCAAGATGAAATAATGAGTTTAATAAATGAGGAAATAAAGAACTAATTAAATTAAAAAACTACCAAGATAATTTATGTTATTATTTTGGTAGTTTGTTTAGTTTTTTATAATAGTTATTTTAATTCTTGTTTCATCTGCTTTTTAATTTTAATATTTGTTTAAAATTTTCTAAAATTTCATCACAGGTTAAACTAATAACTTTTGCAGTTTTTCCATTTTATAAAACATGAACATGATCAATATATTTTTATCTTTAATTGCAAAGTACGTAGTATGAGCATGTCTGTCTTCATTATTTTTATCATTAACTTTTTAAAAAAAATCTTTTATATGATAAATATAACCTGTTTGCACTTTTGTTTAGTATCAACTCCCACAAATAATTTTATTTTATATCCATATAGACTATTTGACAATTATTCAAAAAATAGTACTTAATCTAAAGATTAAGTATTTTATGCAAGTTTTCTTGGAGATTTATAAAAGGGTAAGTATTTAACACCTTTTTAAATAGCCAATATAGCTCAACTAATAAGTCTTATCTCTTCTTATTTGCTTATAATTTATGAAAGCTATTAATAATTTAAAGAATAAATAAAAATTTATTAAAAGCATATAATTACTAGGAGGATTTATTATGTCAAATAGTACATTATATGCTTTTATTTTATCTTTTTTAGCAGGTATATCAACTATAATAGGTGCATTAATAATATTTTTTGATAAGAAAAAAGATAACAGGGTAGTAGTGATGAGTTTATCTTTTGCATCTGGTGTTATGGTATGTGTATCATTAACTGATTTATTACCTAACTCTTTTAATATGATATTAAATACTAATAATATATTTCCTAAGCTTGTATTAACTTTAATATTTATGGTAATAGGAATAATTATTTCTATGTTAATAGATAAGTATTTACCAAGTAATTTTGAAAATAGTAATAATAAAGACTTATATAAAATAGGTATTATTAGTATGGTTGCTATTATACTTCATAATATTCCTGAAGATTGTATTTATCATGTATCACAAATAAATTAGAAATATAATATTGGTTTAAAATAAAAAACTACCAATCATAATTTATATTGATTGTATAATTTTTAGTGTGTGTAATGTGTAAAACATTATATGCACTTTTTAAAAATAATAAAAGACATATAAGTTAAACCTTGATACAATGTAAGTGTCTAAACAAACATGAAAGAAGGTACTTATATGTCTGAATTAAATTATATTACAGAAATGCTAGAATTGAAAGATAATAATATTAAATTTTACGAAAATTGTTATCATAAAGAAAAAATAAAAGGAATTTACCATAAAGTATTTGAAGGTGTTTTAACCTATCAACCTATTTGTTGTGAAAAATGTGGAGTTATTTTTGATAATAATTTTGAGAAACACGGGTTTATCACTTCAAATATTAAAATTCCTGATGTTGCCGGTTTTAAAACTATTCTTAGATTAAAGAAACAAAGATATTTATGTAAACACTGTGGTAAAGCTTTTACTTTAAGAGATAACGTTACAGATTATGGATGTTTTATATCTAAAAATACTAAATGGAAAATAGCCAATGAATTAAGAAATAAGATTTCAGAAAAAGATATAGCCAAGAATAATAATGTTTCACCTAACACTGTTGAAAGAATTATGGATTCTTATTATGATACTCAGAAACTCTATAAAAATTATTTGCCAGAAGTTTTATCATTTGATGAATTTAAATCTGTTAAATCTGCAGATGGTGCTATGAGCTTTCATATGTGTAATGGTGAAACCGGTCAAACTATTGATATTGTTGAAGATAGAAAGTTACTTAGTTTATTAAAGTATTTTGGTTATTACTCTTTTAATGCTAGAAAGTCAGTAAAGTTTATTATTATTGATATGTATTCACCTTATGTTTCTTTGATACAAAAAATGTTTTCTAATGCTCAAATAATCATAGATACTTTTCATTTAGTTCAACTTATATCTAGATCACTTAATAAAACTAGAATTCGTGCAATGAAAAATAATAAAGCCGTTTATAATAAAATGAAGAGATATTGGAAATTAATTTTAAAAGATAGAAATGAACTAGACTATTCTAAGTGGAAAAGATATACTTGCTTTCCTAATTTAATGACTGAAATTGATGTAGTTGACCATATTTTAGATCAAAATATTGAATTAAAAACAACTTATTACAAATATCAAGAATTACTTCAATCAATTAGAGAAAAGGCTAACTATTAAAAGTCAATAGTTTTTCTAAAAAAATTTAATAAGGAAAAG
>CAYOAY010000067.1:0-5987 GCA_964402155.1 uncultured Muribaculaceae bacterium
ATACTTTAATAGCAACGGCCTTAGAAGATGGATTTTATAAAGGAATGGATGAAGGATTTAATAAGGGCGTAGATGAAGAAAAAATGAAAACTGCTAAAAAAATGAAATTAAAAAACATTTCTATAGAAGATATTACGGATATTACAGGCCTTTCTAAAGAAGAAATAGAAAAATTATAAATATAAATAATATAATGTAGGAGAGTAAATCTCCTTTTTGTGTGTTATAATTATATTCGAAAAGAAAAGAGAAGATAGTTATGAAAAAAATAGAATTATTAGCACCAGCAGGTGATATTTCTTGTTTAAAGGCTGCTATAAATGCTGGATGTGATGCTGTTTATTTAGCTGGTAAGTTATTTGGAGCTAGGGCTTTTGTAAATAATTTTAGAGATGATGAATTAATTTATGCTATTAAATATGCACATCTTTATGGTGTTAAAGTATATTTAACTGTTAATACAATTATTTATGAAAAAGAAGTAGAAAAATTTATTAATTATATTAGGTTTGTACATAAAAATAATATAGATGCTGTAATAATTCAAGATCTTGGAATGCTTGATTTAGTAAGAAAAAAGTTTCCTAATTTAGAAGTTCATGCATCAACACAAATGCATATTCATAATTATGAGGGCGCTTTATTTGCTAAAAAAATGGGTATTAAAAGAGTTGTTATTGCAAGAGAAACAAAGTTAGATGTTATAAAAAAGATTAAAGATAATATAGATATAGAACTTGAATGTTTTATACATGGCGCTCTTTGTGTTAGTTATTCTGGTCAGTGTTTAATGAGTTCTTTAATAGGAAATAGAAGCGGAAATAGAGGTACATGTGCTCAGTGTTGTAGAAAGCCTTATGATTTATATGATGAAAATAATAATAAATTAAATAAAGATAAGTATTTACTTAGTATGAAAGATTTATGTACTTTAGATAATATTGATAAAATAATATCATCTGGTGTAGATAGTTTAAAAATAGAAGGGAGAGCTAAAAGACCTGCTTATGTATATTTAGTAGTTAGTATATATAGAAAAGTAATAGATGAGTTTTATAAAACTGGTAAATTAAATATAGATGATAAATATATTATAGAGCTAAAGAAGATGTTTAATAGATATTTTACTAAGGGTTTTATATTAAATGAAGAAAATAGTAATATAGTTAATCAAAAAAGACCTAATCATATGGGTATAGAAATTGGAACTGTTATAGAGTGTTTTAATAATTATATAAAAATTAAGTTATTTGATAAATTAAGTGTTAATGATGGAATAAGAATATTAGATAAAGAAGATAAAGGTCTTGTTATGAATAAAATGTATGTTAATAATAAAGAGGTTTTAACAGCTAATAAAGGTGATATTATAACTATAAAATATGATAAAAAAGTATCTGTAAATTCTAAAGTTATTTTAACAACTGATAATAATAAAATAAAAGAAATAGAAAATATATTAAAAAAAGATTTAAGAAAAGTATTAGTAGATATAAATGTAAGTGCAAAGTTAAATGAGAAATTAAAAATTAGTATAAGTGATGGAGTAAATAATTTGTGTACTAAGTCTGATTTTATAATAGAAAAAGCAAATAAAGTTTCTACATCTAAAGAAATGATTATAAAGCAAATAAGTAAGTTAGGTAATACTATATATAAATTAAGAAATATCAATGTAGAAATAAATGATAATATATTTATAAATATTAAAGATATAAATAATTTAAGAAGAAAATTAATAGATTTACTTAATGAAAAAAGATTATATAAAATACCTTTTAAAGAAAAAGACTATAACATAAGTGTACCTGTTTTTGAGAATAAGAAATTAAAAAGTATAGTAATAAGATCTAAAGAAGAATATGAAAAATATAAAGATAAATATGATATTTTTTATGTTACTAAAAAAACTTTAGTGTTTAATGATAAATGTATACTTATTATGCCAAGAGTCATAAATAATTATATTGATTATGATAAAGAAGTATTAATAGGAGAAGTAGGAAGTATAATTAAATATAAAAGATGGAATGCAAATTTTTCTTTTAATGCTGTTAATTCTTATACGGTTGCATTTTTACATAATCTTAATGCTAGAAGAGTTACATTATCTAGTGAGTTAAATTTTAATCAAATAAAAAATATAATAGATTCATATTATAATAGATTTAAAAAATATCCTAATATAGAAGTTATAAATGATGGTTATATGGAAGCTATGATATGTAAATTTGATTTAAATAAAATGTATGGTATTAATATAGGGTATTTAAAAGATGAGTTTAATAATAAGTATAAAGTAGTAAGTAGTAAGGATTATATGACTATATATAATTATAAAAAGGTAAGTAAAGTAGATGATAATAGTTATTATAGTATAGGAGTTAATATATTAAGGAATAATAATTAATATAAATATGTTATTATTAATACGGAGATGGTGATTTTGAGTGAATATTATAATATTGTAAGTGATATTTTAAATAATGAAGAATTTATTAAGAGAAAAAAGTTTATGCATCATGGTAAGATAAGTGTATATGATCATAGTTTAAAAGTATCTATTTTAGCTTATAAAATATCTAAAAAGTTTAAAATAGGAGATTATAAAAAGGTAGCTATTGGTGCTTTACTTCATGATTTTTATTATAAACCTTGGCAGGATAATAAAGAAAAAAAGCCTTTTTTTAAGAAGCATGGGTTTGTTCATGCTAAAGAAGCTTTAGATAATTCTAGGAAATATTTTCCAAATTATATGGATAAAAAAGTAGAGAATATGATTTTAAGGCATATGTTTCCTTTAAATATAAGACCTCCTAGATATAAAGAGTCTTGGATAGTTACATTTGCAGATAAAATAGTTTCTTTAGAAGCTATAAAGGAGCCTATATTTTTCTTATCTTTATTTGGAATTAAAAAGTAAAGAAAGGTTATTTTAATGGCAAGATTATTCTTGCTTTTTTAAATGTATTAATTTTATATTAAAAATTATTTACAAACATTTGTTTGAATGATAAAATATAGATATAAATAATTTATATGTATTTTTTTAGTTTAGTTTACATTAAATACTAGCTTATGTTAAAATCATTTATATAAAGAAAGGAAAAAAATAATTATGTATTCATATATAAAAGGTATAGTAAAAGAAATAGAATTAAATTATATAGTGCTTGAAAATAATGATATAGGATATATGATATATGTTTCTAATCCATATTCATATAAAATAGATGATAGTAAAGTTGTATATTTATACCAGCAAATAAGAGAAGATGAAAATACTTTATATGGTTTTAAATCTAGGGAAGAAAGAGATTTATTTTTAAAGTTAATTAGTGTAAAAGGTCTAGGTTGTAAGATGGCACTTCCTATTCTTGCAAATGATAATTTAAATGATATATATAGTGCTATTGATAATGGAGATATTAGTTATTTAAAAAAGTTTCCAAAAATTGGTGATAAGGTAGCAAGACAAATAATTTTAGATTTAAAAGGTAAATTACAAATAACAGAAGATATATCTAAAAAAGATTTTACTCCTCTTACAGAAACATTAAAATCTTTAGGATATAAGCCAGTAGATATTAAAAGGATTTTACCAGGTATTGATTATAATTTACCTCTTGAAAAACAAGTTAAAGAGGCTTTAAAATTATTACTTAAATAAAAATATATAGAAAGGATACAATATGGAAAATAGGATAATAACATCAGAAAAAACAAAAGAAGATAACTTTGAAGAATCAATAAGACCACAAACACTTGATGATTATATTGGACAAAAAGATACAAAAGAAAATATAAAAATATTTATTGAAGCTGCAAAAATGCGTGGATGTGCACTTGATCATGTTCTTTTATATGGGCCTCCCGGGTTAGGGAAGACAACTTTATCTTACATTATTGCAAATGAAATGAATACGTCTATTAAAACAGCGTCAGGTCCAACAATTGAAAAGCAAGGAGATCTAGCTGCAATTCTATCTTCTTTGGAAGAAGGAGACGTTTTATTTATTGATGAAATACATAGAATGCCTAGATTCGTTGAAGAAATACTTTATTCTGCTATGGAAGATTTTACTTTGGATATTATAGTAGGTGGTGAAGGTTCTAATCGTAATATTAGAATCGATTTACCTCATTTTACGCTTGTCGGGGCAACAACAAGAGCGGGAGATTTATCAGCACCACTTCGTGATAGATTTGGAATAGTTGCAAAATTAAATTATTATACTGAAGAAGAAATAACAGAAATTATAAAAAGAAGTGCTAGAGTACTTAATTTAAATATAGAGCCTGATGCTGCAAAAGAGCTTGCAAATAGATGTAGAAGAACACCTAGAATTGCTAATAGATTACTTAAAAGGGTAAGTGACTTTGCTTTAGTTAAGGCAAATGGAGATATTACTCTTGATATAACAAAATATGCACTAGATTCGCTTAAAGTGGATAAATTAGGATTAGATGAAGTTGATTATGAATTGTTAAAGACAATTATATATAAGTTTAATGGTGGACCAGTTGGAGCTCAAGCTATAGCAGCTTCTATTGGCGAAGAAGTATCAACAATTGAAGATGTATGTGAGCCTTATCTTCTTCAAATAGGCTATTTAAAAAGGACTCCAAGAGGAAGAGTTGTAACAGAACTTGCATATAAACATTTAGATATAAAAAAGGAAAAATAATTATGAATAATAAAAATTCTATAAACAATTATTCTTTATTAATTAAAGATTATGAATATGTTACTAAATTAATAAAACAATTATCTGAAGAAGAATTAAGTAAGTTTTATGAAAAACTTACTTATTGTATGAGTAATCAAATTAGTAATGGTAATAAATTTTATTCAATGTTACTGTTTTATAATTTATATAAGAATTATAGAAAAAGTTTTTTTGATATGGAAAAATATGATATATCTTTAACTATTGATACATTATTATTCTTTGTTTATGAAGAGGATATAAACTTACTTGATAAAAGTATAAGTTTTATATTTAATAAGCCTTATTTAGTGAATTAAAAGATATATCTAATAATAAATTATCCTATAATATGATTGATATTGTAGATAGTTATATAAGTTATCCTAAGTTTTCATCTTGTTATTATGCTTTATATAAGATAGATGAGTTAAAAAAAGAAATTATTTATAAAGATAATGATAACATAGAAGAAGAAATAAAAAATAATAAAAATATATAAAAAGAAATGGAGGTTATAAATGGACGAAATTAAAGAATATAATGAAACTATTTTTGAAAATATAAAACATATTGATAAGTATGGTAATGAATACTGGTTAGCTAGAGAATTGCAAACTGTCTTGGATTATAAGGAATGGAGAAAATTTAAAGGTGTAATTGTAAAAGCACAAGAAGCTTGTTTAAATAGTGAAATTAGTATCATAGACCATTTTGTCGGCGTTGACAAAATGGTAGGCATTGGTTCAAAAACATCAAGAAGTATTGAAGATTATAAGTTATCAAGATATGCTTGTTATCTTATTGTACAAAATTCAGAGCCTAGAAAAGAAGTAGTTGCTTTAGGACGAACTTACTTTGCAGTACAAACAAGACGCCAAGAGTTAACCGAAAAGGAATATAGTGAGTTAACTGAAGATGAAAAAAGATTTTATCAAAGAAGTTTAACTAAAAAAGGAAATTATTCATTAAATAGGGCGGCTAAAAAAGCTGGTGTTAAAAACTTTGATAGGTTTCATAATGCTGGTTATAAAGGATTATACAATGGTGAAACAGCTGATGATATTGCTAAAAAAAAGGCTTAAGATATAGAGAGGATATTTTAGATAATATGGGCAGTGAAGAGTTAGCTGCTAATCTTTTTCGCATTACTCAAACTGAACAAAAATTAAAAAGAGATAGTATATCTAGTGAAAAAGATGCTAATGAAACACATTATAAAATAGGAAGAAATATTAGAGAGGTAATTGCTAAAAATGGTGGAACAATGCCAGAAGA
>CAYOAY010000068.1:0-5977 GCA_964402155.1 uncultured Muribaculaceae bacterium
GCCTATTTTCAACAAAAAATAGACATTTTTACATTTTGTAACTGAAAAACTCGGGAATCATATTAATTGCAACTGTTGATTTCGTGTTTATGCAATTATGATTAGCTATGGATATAATAATTACAAAACCAAATTATAAAAAGAAACTAATAAAATGAACTGATAAAATAAAAGTTTCTTTTTTTTTATTATATATGTTATAATAAAACCATAAGGAGGTTTTATAAATGAAAGGAATTATTTTAGCAGGAGGTTCTGGAACAAGATTATATCCTATAACTGAAGGAACCAGTAAACAATTGGTTCCAGTATATGATAAACCTATGATTTATTATCCATTATCAGTATTAATGGAGGCAGGTATAAAAGATATACTAATTATCACAACTCCAGAAGACCAAATTAATTTCAAAAGATTATTAGGGGATGGCAGTAAGTTTGGTATTAATTTAAGTTATACAATTCAACCATCACCAGATGGACTTGCTCAAGCATTTATTCTTGGTGAAAAGTTTATTGGTGATGATGAATGCGCAATGGTATTAGGAGATAATATTTTTTATGGTAGTGGGCTTAGACAAACTCTTAATGATGCCGTTAAAAATGCAAAAGAAGGATATGCTACTATTTTTGGATATCAGGTTAAAGATCCGGAAAGATTTGGTATTATGGAAATTGATGAAAATAATAATGTATTAAGTGTTGAAGAAAAACCTGAAAAGCCAAAAAGTGATTATGCTATAACAGGACTATATTTTTATCCAAAGAATGTTAGTTTAGAGGCAAAAAAAGTTAAACCATCTGCTAGAGGAGAACTTGAAATAACAACGTTAAATGACCAATATTTAAAACAAGAAAAATTAAGAGCTTGTCTTTTAGGAGAGGGATATACTTGGTTTGATACAGGTACATTTGATAGTTTGCTTGAAGCTTCAAACATGATAAAAGCTATTCAAAACAATAGAGATAGTGTTATATGTTGTCCTGAGGCGATTTCATATAATAATGGATGGTTTAAAGACTCGAATTTATCTAAAAGTGCTGAATTAATGAAGAAAAACTCATATGGTAAGTATTTATCAAAAGTATTAGAAAAAGGAATTAAATAATATGAAAAAAATAGAAACAAATTTAAAAGACTGTTATATATTGAAACCAAACGTATTTGGTGATGATAGAGGATATTTTAGTCCTTACTTTATTCAAAAAGACTTAGAGAATGAAGGATTGTATTTTGATAAAGTGGTTCAAACAAACCGTTCTAAATCATCAAAAGGTGTTGTAAGGGGATTACATTTTCAAAAAGATCCTAAATGTCAAACAAAAATTGTTGAAGTAATAAATGGTTCTGCAATAGATGTTGTGGTGGACATTAGAGAAGGATCTCCAACGTACGGAAAATACACGTCGGTATTATTAAAACCATATGATTCGAATGATCCTTTAAGTGGATATCAGTTATATGTTCCAAGAGGTTTTGCTCATGGTTTTATAAGCTTAGAGGATAATACTATATTTCAGTATTTAATAGATAATGATTATGCTCCTGAGCTGGAAGGCGGTATTTTATGGAATGATGAAAATTTAAATATTCCATGGGAAAAAATGTTTACTGATAATGGGATAGAAACGCCACTTTTATCTGATAAGGATCAAAAACATCTAACATTATCTAAAAGCCCCAAATATTTTAAATATGAAGGTGATAAATAATGAAATCATTTATAACTGGATTTAAAGGACAATTGGGATATGATTTAGCTAAAGAATTATATTCAAGAGGTGAAACGGATATATTTGTAAGTGATAGAACAGAACTTGATATTGAAGTGAACAAAAAATCAATAAACTTAATTAATGATAAATCACTAAATTATATTTCTCTTGATATAACAAATAAAGATGCTGTAATAAGTGAAATAAAAAGAATTGAACCAGATGTTATATTTCATTGTGCTGCTTGGACTAATGTTGATGGAGCTGAAGATAATTATGATTTGTGTTATAATGTTAATGTTAGTGGAACTAAAAATTTGACCGAAGCTGCTAGGGAAGTTGGTGCTAAAATTATTTATATATCTTCTGATTATGTATTTGATGGTACTAAAGAAGGTATATATGAAGAAGAAGATAAAATAAATCCACTTAATATTTATGGTAAAACTAAATATTTAGGGGAAGAAGAAGTTAGCAAATATGATAAACATTATATTGTTAGAATATCGTGGGTATATGGTATTAATGGAGAAAACTTTGTTAAAACAATGCTGAAATTATCGGATTCACATGATACTTTAACAGTTGTTAATGATCAAATTGGTTCTCCAACATATACTAAAGATGTTTCAAGACTTTTAGTTGACATGGCTAATACAAATAAATATGGTACATATCATGGTACTAATGAAAATTATTGTTCTTGGGCTTCTTTTGCAGAAGAGATATTTAGAGTATGCAATAAAAAAGTAAATGTTGTTGGAGTTACTACTGAGGAATATTATAAGGGTAAAAAAATAGCGAAGAGACCACTTAATTCTAAATTATCTAAGAAAAAATTGGGGGATGCAGGATTTAGTCTTTTACCAACATGGCAAGATGCGTTAGTTAGATATGTAGATGAATTAGAAAAAGATAAACAACTTATAAAGGAAGGAAGTAAATAATATGAGTAAATTTTTAATAACAGGGGGAGCAGGATTTATTGGAAGTAATTATTTACATTATGTTGTGGATAAATATCCTGAAGATGAATTTGTATGCTTAGATGCATTAACTTATGCAGGTAATTATAATAATATCAAGATGTTGGAGGGAAAACAAAACTATAAGTTTATTAAAATGGATATAAGAGATAAAGATTCTATTTTAGAATTATTTAAAAATGAGAAGTTTGATTATGTAATTAACTTTGCAGCAGAATCACATGTAGATAATTCTATAAAAAATCCTAATATTTTTGCTGAAACTAATATATTAGGCACTATGAATTTACTTAATGCTGCAAAATATATGAGAGATGTTGAAAAACATCCACTTATTAGGTATCATCAAGTATCAACAGATGAAGTATATGGGGATTTACCTTTAGATAGACCAGATTTAAAATTCACTGAAGAAACTCCAATTCATACATCAAGTCCATATTCGGCATCTAAAGCAAGTGCTGATTTAGAAGTATTAGCATATGCGAGAACATTCAAATTACCAATAACAATTTCTAGATGTTCAAATAATTATGGACCTTATCAATTTCCAGAAAAATTAATACCAGTTATGGTAAGTAAAGCTCTTAATGATGAATTTCTTCCAGTTTATGGAACAGGTGAGAATGTAAGAGACTGGATTCATGTTCATGACCATAATATCGGGGTTGATATGATAGTAAGAAATGGAAAAGAAGGAGAAATTTACAATTTGGGTGGACATTCTGAAAGAACAAATCTTGAAATGGTTAAAACTATTTTAAAACAACTTAATAAGCCAGAAAGTTTAATAACATTTGTAGAAGATAGGGCTGGTCATGATAGAAGATATGCTATAGATTCTACTAAGGCAGAAAAAGATTTAGGATGGACTAGAACTTATACTTTTGAACAAGGAATAAAGGAAACAATTAATTGGTATGTAGACAATCAAGAGTGGATTGATGATATTAAATCAGGAGCTTATAAAAATAGTTATAAAGGATAATGGATTTATTTTTTAACAAAATGGTGGCTGTGAGTAAAAACATTATAAAGAAATTTTATAAAGCTAGTACTAAAAAAGTGCTAACTTTTTTTAATATTTATATAGAACTTTTAAAAAGAGTCTGTGAAATTGGTGGTATTCTTGGTATTAAATATAAATTTGTTTAAAACTAAAGATTTTTTAAAAAAAGTTTGCTATAATATATATTATAAAACTAACGTTTACATATTTGATAGGAGATAAAAAGTATGAATTTAGATATAATAAAATTCAATTTAGAAGATGCATCAAAAATTTTTGAAAAACTTAAGATTTTTTATGATGCTTATGAAATTAATAATTGGAAAAATAAATTATTAAATGATTTAGATTCTTTATTTATTAAATATAATATTTGTGATTATAAGTTAAATGAGAAAAGTTATATGGGAGTAGTTATTGATTGTAAAACTATAGATAATGGTGAAATATATATAAAAATAGTTCCACCTATGATAGGAAGATATGAAAATGAAGTATCAACTTTAAAGTTATTACCAAATGATTTAATATGCAAAATTTATGAGTTTGATTATGAAAAAAAAGCAATAATTATGGAAAAAGTTATACCCGGTAGTAATGTTGATTTTTTAAATAATCAAGATGACTTGAAGAAATTATTTAATAAATTATATAACAATAAAATAAAAGATGAAAACAGTATAAACTATCATTTTAATGATTTTTTTGATGTGGTAGAACATGATTATAATATATGTATTAAATCAAGATTAGCAAATATGCCAATTGTTAATAAATTATATGATGAATTTAAAAAAGAATATAAACAAATTTGTGTTAAAGAAGAAAAATTTATTCTTCATGGTGATATTTATAAAAATAATATTTTATTATCAGATAATGGTGTTAAAATAATTGACCCGCTTGGATTTAAAGCCCCTTTTGTTATGGAATTAGTTTCAATTTGTGCTTATGAGATGTTTTTTGATAATAAAGAAAATTATAAAAATATTTTAGAAAAGTTTATTACATTTTTTAGTGATCTTGTAGAGGAAAATCTTTATAAAAAGGCTTTATTTTGTGAATTGGTAAAAGTATATATTCCATCTATTTATGAGGCAAATGATAATGGAGTAAGGGCTGGTAAATGGTATGAAATAATATCAATTTTATATCCTGAAAAGATAGGAGAATTGGAATAATGAATGTAGCTATAATATTATCTGGTGGTGTAGGTAAGAGATTTGCTTCTGACATTCCTAAGCAGTACATGGATTTATGTGGTAAACCAGTCATAGAATATGTTTTGGAAGCTGCACTTAATTCCAAATCTATAGATCAAATAGTGCTTGTTATGGATGATAAATATAAATCATACATTAAACAATATGAAAATAAAAAGGTACATATAGTTCCAAATGGAAAAGAAAGATTATATTCGATTAAAAATGGATTAGATTTTATAAAAGAAAACTTTAAAAGTTGCAATAATATAATTATTTTACAAGCTGTATCACCTTTTATAACATCAAAATTGATAGATAAATATATTAATTTACTTAATTATTATGATGTTATAACTACTGCAGAAAAATGTCCAGGAGAATTATTTAATATTAAAAATTATGAAAAACTTAATAGAAATGATTTTTATTTTTGCCAATCTCCGGAAGCTTTTAAATTTAAAGAGCTATATGAATGTATTGATACAAAAAGTATATATTCTGAATTGATATATCATTACATAGAAAAGCCTAAAATATGTTATTATACAGATTTTGAAGATAATGTTAAATTAACTTTTAAATCTGATTTAGAATATGCAAAATTTCTGATGTTAAATAAGGAAGATTGAATTATAAATAAAATTTAAGTTAATATATAGTTATTTAGTTATTTTTCTATCTTAACAAAATGAATGAAATTTATTAATAATATGTATTTTTCTAAAGTCTGATTAATCTTTATTTGAATGCTTAATTAATTCTTTATATAATTTTAAGATTATCTAGAAATTAGAGATGTTTAATTTCTAGTAATTTTATTAATGGATTTGTTTTAGTTTAATCCATTTTTAATTTTATAAAAATTTTGCTATTATAAACACCTTGCTTTCAATATACATCATTGTGACAGTAAAATAGAATAAATTTTGTTAATTTGTAAAAAAGTAAGTAGAAAAAGAAGAAAAGATATATTTTAGAAAAAAATAAATTTTTTTCTTCTTTTTAATGTAAATGTTAATATAGAATTGGACAAAAATGTCAATGTAGGAATTGGACAGATT
>CAYOAY010000069.1:0-5718 GCA_964402155.1 uncultured Muribaculaceae bacterium
TCACACTACCTTATAATAATTATAACAAAAAATTATTGCGAAGAAAATTCATTCTGTTTTACTGAAAAAGTGTCCTAAAACTTGACATAAATCCAAATTGCAATTTTCTCATGAAAAACCGAAATTCAAAATTACTTTTCCTTTTATCATTTTATTAATTATGTTAAAATATAAATATGTAAGGAGGACTTATGGAAGAAAAAACTAAAAAGAAGATTTTATTTATTATATTATGCTTTTTTACATTATTAATTTTATTTATAGTATTAAGATTAAATTCAAATAGAAAAATAGATATGTTATCTAATTCTGTTATTAAAGGTTATTTAAGCGAAATTAAATATGAAGAGATACAAAACTATGTAAAAGAACAACCTAATACTGTTATTTATGTATCAAATAGTAGCGAAAACAATTCAATTAATTTTGAAAAGTCTTTAAAAGAAGTAGTTAAAAAATATAATTTAGAAAATGAAATTATATATATAAATATAAATGAAACTACTATAATAGATCCTATATATCAAAATGCTCCTTTATTAGTATTTTATAAAAATGGAGAAATAACTGATATGGTGGATTGTAATACTTTAAAGAAAAAAATAGATATAATAAATATATTTAAAGAAAGAAGTGTAATAAATGATTAATGTAGTTTTATATGAACCTGAAATACCAGGTAATACAGGTAATATTATGCGTACATGTGCAGCTACTAATACTCATCTTCATCTAATAAAACCACTTGGTTTTTCTTTAGATGAAAGTTATATAAAAAGAAGTGGCGCAAATTATATAAAAGATTGTAATTATACACTTTATGAAAACTTTGAAGAATTTAAAAATAAAAATAATGGTACTTATTATTATTTAACTAGATATGGTAAAAAGCCTCATACATCTTTTGATTATAGTAATAAAGAAGAAAATATCTATCTTATATTTGGTAAGGAATCAAGTGGTATTCCACTTGAAATATTAAAAGATGATTTAGATCATTGCCTTAGAATTCCTATGACAGATAAGGTTAGAGCTCTTAATTTATCTAATTGTGCTGCTATAATGATATATGAAGTTTTAAGACAACAAAACTATAGAGATTTACTTAGAAGTGAGCCTTTTAAGGGTGAGGATTATATAGAAAAATATTCTAAAGACTAGTAATTAAAAAAATTACTAGTTTTTTTATAAAAACGAGGGATAATTAAAAACTCTTAATAGTATTTTATTAGGAGGATAAAAATGTTAAGATTAGAACATATAACTAAAATATATAAAAATAATAGTATTAATCAAAAAGCATTAGATAATATAAATATTAACTTTAGAGAAAAAGAGTTTGTTGTAATATTAGGGCAGTCTGGCTCTGGTAAAACAACTCTTTTAAATATTATAGGAGGATTAGATAATAATTTTACAGGGAATTTAGTTATTAATAATAATTCTACTAAATCTTTTACACAGAATAATTGGAATTATTATAGAAATAAAAATATTGGTTTTATATTTCAAAATTATAATTTAATAGAACATGATAAAGTAATAGAAAATGTTTTAATGCCTCTTTTATTAAATGATAAGAAAGATAAGAAAAAGGCTAGGAAAATATTAAAAAAACTAAACTTAGAAAATTGTATTAATAAAACACCTAAACAGTTATCAGGGGGTCAAATGCAAAGAGTTGCAATAGCAAGGGCATTAATTAATGATCCTAAAATTATATTAGCAGATGAACCAACTGGTGCATTAGATAAAGAAAATAGTATTAAAATAATGGAACTTATAAAAAATATATCAAAAGACAAATTAGTTATAATGGTAACTCATAATGAAATGCTTGCTAAAAAGTATGCAAGTAGAATAATAAAATTAGAAGATGGAAAGATAATAAGTGATTCAAATCCATTAGAAAGTAATTATGTATATGAAAATAGTGTTAATTTTAAAAAGACCAAAATGAAGTTTAAAGACGCTTTAAGATTAAGTGTAAATAATTTAATGACAAAGAAAAAAAGAACTTTTTTAGTATCTTTAGCAGCTAGTATAGGTATTGTTGGAATATCACTTATTTTATCTATATCTAATGGCTTTAATAAAAAATTATTAGAGTATGAAAAAAGTACTGTATCGTCTTTTCCTATAATAATAAATAATAAAATAACGGTAAATAAAAAAGAAAGTAAAAATAAGATTGATAATAATAAATTATATTCTTATTCTATGAAAAATGAATATATAAAAAAAGAAAATATTACACCAGATTTTATTAGTAAACTAAGTAAATTAGATGATGATTTAATAAAATCTATTTCATATAAAAGAATAATTAATTTTAATTTAATAAGTAAGAATAATAATGATATAAGATTATCTGACAGTAGTTTTATTGATTTGGTATCTTTCCCTTATACAAAAGAAAATCTAGATAATTATTATGATATAGTTATTGGACGTATACCCAAATATGAAAATGAAGTAATTTTAATAATAGATGATAAAAATAGAGTAGATAAAGAGTTGTTAGATTTATTATTCATAGATGAAGATAATTTTGATATATCTAAAATATTAGGAAAAGAACTAAAAATAGTTATGAATGATGATATATATATAAGTTCTAATAATAAAACTTTTAATAAAAAACAAGCTTCTTTAGATATGTATAATAGTATAAATAATGAAAAAATAAAATTTGTCGGAGTTGCAAGGGAAAAGAAAAGTAATAATAAAATTGATTATTCAAATATAATAGAAAGTATAAGTCAAAATGATTTTGTAAGTAAAATTGGTTATAATAATGCTCTTATAGATAAAATTGTAAGTAAAAATAAAAATAGTGAAGTAGTAAAATATCAAAGAATAGAAAATAACATAATAACTATGGGTAATATAAGTTTTGAACAGTATGGTATAACTAAAGAGGAAACTTTAACTATGCTTGGTAATGATGATTTACCATATTCTATTGGAATTTATCCTAAAGATTTTGAAAGTAAAAATAAAATAACATCTTATTTAAAAAGAAATAATATAGTATATACAGACTATGCTAATACAATAACATCTTATTTTAGTAAATTTATAAAATTAGTATCTATAATATTAATAGCTTTTAGTAGTATTTCATTAATTGTTTCGTCATTTATGATTGCTATAATAACTTATATATCTGTTTTAGAAAGAACTAAGGAAATAGCAATATTAAGAAGTTTTGGTTCTAGTAAGAAAGATATAATAAAAATATTTAGTGCTGAAAACTTTATAATTGGTTTATCATCTGGAATTATAGGTATTATTACATCAAAAATTATATTATTATTTATAGATTATATTTTAAATAAAGTAACTGGTATTTATTTTGTTAGTAGGCTTAATATAATTTCACTTATAATATTAATTTTAGTTAGTACTATTATAAGTATAATATCAGGATTAATTCCTTCTTATCTAGCAGGACGTAAAAATATTGTAGAATCTTTGAAGTAATTAATTTTTAATTTTAAGGTTTGTTTAATATTTAAAAAATATAATTAATTACATGAAAGGAGATAAAATGTATATTATTAAAAATGCTTTAATTTCTATTTCTAGAAATAAGGTTAGAAATTTATTAGTTGGTTGTGTGATATTTATAATATCTTGTTTTGCTACTATAAGTTTAGCTATTAATAATACTTCTAATAGTTTAATTAAATCATATGAATCAAAATATGAAATAGAAGCAACAATTGGTTTTAATAGAGAAAATATGATGAAGGATTTTAATTTTGAAAATAAAGAAGATTCAAAAGATAAATTAAAAGATCTTCATCAAAAAGCAAGTAATATATCAAAAGAAAATATTATAAAGTATGCAGATAGTAATTATGTTAAAGATTACTATTATATAGAATCTGTTAATGTTAACTTAGATTCTATTGAAAAAGCAGAAAGTAATGATGACAATTTTAAAAGAAAAGAAATAAAAAATGAAAATGATTATCAGAATGCTGATTTTTCTTTAAAAGGGTATTCAAAAATAGAATCTATGAATGAATTTATAGATGGAAATTATAAAATAACTAAGGGAAAAGTATTTGATGATTTTGAAAGTAATTATGGTTTAATTAATAGTGAACTTGCTACTTTAAATAATTTAGATGTTGGAAGTATAATAAAGGTAATAGACCCAGTTGATAATAAAAAAACTTATGAAATTAT
The DNA here is from genome assembly GCA_964402155.1 of uncultured Muribaculaceae bacterium. Classification (GTDB taxonomy): domain Bacteria; phylum Bacillota_I; class Bacilli_A; order RF39; family UBA660; genus Aphodocola. Next base: position 4,201 of record CAYOAY010000069.1, read on the forward strand.
CATAAGTGGTATATATGAGGAAAATAGTTCTGATAATTTTAAAATGGATATGTTTTCTAATTCGGCAAATATGATAATTACATCTTCTAATTTTATAGATAGTATAAAAGAAAATAATGAAAATATAAATGTTTCTATTGTTCCAACATTTATTTTGAAAAGTAAAGATGTTATAAATAAGTTTGAAGATGAAGTAAAAAAAAAGGGATTAGATGAAAATTTATCTATAGAAAATAATTTAAATGAAGTAGAGGAGTCTACTAAAACAATATCTAATGTTAAAACTTTTGCGGTTACTTTTTTAATTATAACTTTAATAATTGGTACTGTTATTTTATTAGTTATTAATATGATAAATATAAGAGAGAGAAAATATGAAATAGGAGTTTTAAGAACAATTGGTATGAAAAAGAAAATGGTATGTATGCAGTTTATTTTTGAATTATTTATTATTTCTTTTATATTTCTTCTTTTAGGTGCTTTAATTGGTTCTTTAGTTAGTACTCCAATGTCAAACAATTTACTTAAAAATGAAATAGAATCATCAAGTGCTAAAGTAACTAATATAAGAGAAAATTTTGGTAACAAAGAAGATAATAAAATGAATTTTAAAGATAAAAAATTTAATGGCATTTTAAATGAACAAGCATTTGATAGTATAGATGCTACTGTTGATTTAAAGGTTTTATCTGAATTGTTAGTTATAGGACTTTTACTAACTTTAATTAGTTCTATAAGTGCTGTATCAAGTATCCAAAGATTTTTGCCTCTTACAATATTAAAGGAGAGAACATAAATGAAAAACATAATATTGAAACTAGAAAATATATCATATAAATATAATGATGCTAAAGATAATGAATATGTATTTAAAAATATAAATTATGAATTTAATGAAGGTATGGTATATGCTATTAAAGGTAAAAGTGGCAGTGGTAAAACTACATTGCTTTCTTTATTAAGTGGACTTGAGAAAAACTATGAAGGCAAAATAAGCTTTTTAAATAAAGATTTAAAAAGTTTAGATTTAGATGATTATAGAAGTAAAGATATTGGAATTGTTTTTCAAAGTTATAATTTGCTTCCTCATTTAACTGCGGTAGAAAATATAATATTATCTATGAATATTAGTAATTTAAAGATAAATAATAAAGAAGAAAAAGCTATAGAGTTAATGCAAAAAGTTGGATTAACTAAAGAGCAAAAAGATAGAAGAATTTTAAAATTATCTGGAGGAGAGCAACAAAGAGTTGCAATAGCAAGAAGTTTATCTTATAATCCTAAAATCATTTTAGCAGATGAACCAACCGGTAATTTGGATAAAGAAACAGAAAATGAAATATTATCTATATTTAAAGATTTAGCTAAAAAGGAAAATAAATGTATTATAATTGTTACCCATTCTCAAAATGTTTGCAAAAAATCTGATTTTGTATATGAGTTAGAGAAAATAACTAAATGATTTTTGAGTTTCGGTCAAAAAAATAATTGACAAAAAAGCATAGATATGCAGTAATG
>CAYOAY010000070.1:0-5630 GCA_964402155.1 uncultured Muribaculaceae bacterium
CTTTTATTTTATCATGGAAAGATTTCTTATTTACACAGATTTATTTACAGACTCTGTTCATAGTACTTTTTTTGCAACAATATTTTAAGTTTGGATATTTATTTATCCACTATAAAACTTTATCATAACTGTCTAAATTTTAAATTGATATTTTAGTTTAAAAAAGTTATTGATATTTACAATCATTATATAATTTTTTTAATCATATTTACTAATTAAATTCAATTACTTCTTTTTATCTTTACTATATATATTTTTTAAAAGTTTTAAACTAGGAAATGACTTAATTAAACGATTTCCAAGCTTAGAATTATTTGATATATATTCTCTAACCTTTTTAGTTATTTCTTCAGTATTATCCATAACTATCTTTTTCGTTGATATACTAATTTTTGAAATTACAAAATAAGAAACAATATTATCGATCAAGAAGATTATAAATAATATAACAGAAAGTATAATTATTATATTACTAGACATTTTAAGAAGCACAGAACTTATAAAAGGATTTAATACATACATAAGTAAACATCCTAAAAGACCAAAAGGAATAAGTGTTTCAAGACATATTCTTCCATTAATATTAAACTTTCTTTCACTATAATCCCACCATCTAGCTTTGAAAATCTTTTCCATTAAGAAACTTGTTAAATACTCTAAAATAGAACAAATAACTACAGCCATTATAAAAAGTACTATAGGATCATTTAAATACTTATCTAATAATAAAATCATAAATATACAACCATAGCCATATATAGGACAATATGGTCCTATTAAAAAACCTCTATTTACAAAATTTTGTTCCTTAGAATAAGTAAAAAGAACTTCTATTATCCATCCTAAAAAAGAATAAATTAAAAACAAAATAAAATAATGTCCTAAATTCATAACTCACCTCAGATTATATATTTTTATTAAAACTAAAGTCTAGAAATTTCATTCCAATTTTCTGGAAATCCCATTCTATCTAAAATTTTTGATTGTGGAATAATATTTACTCTTCCATCTAACAAGCTTAATTCATATTCTATTTCATTAACTAAATCTGTAAAATCACTTTGATTAAGCATGTATTTAAGCATTATAATAACCGAAAAAATATCATTTTTACCATAAATGTACTCATCATTCATAATAGGAATATCAAGTTCATGATGATATATAGTATCTGGAATCATTTTTTGAGTACGATGCTCATAAACAATATCTTCATGAGCACATAAATTTCTATAATTAGATAAAAGCGAAATATATGTTCCTAATGTTTCTACATCCAAATTGTAATACTCAGCTATAGACAACTTATCATCAGGTTTTAATATAGAATATAATTCATTAATCATTCCAAACGATAATAGTTTAACTAGTATCCATAAAGGTACATAGCCATAATTACTCAAATAATGAAGTGTTGCACTATGTTGTCTTCCATTAATTCTTATTTGTCTTTTAATCTTATTTAAAACATCATTAACTTGTCTTACCATTTTTATGTCCTGAGAAAAATTAGAAGGTTTTAAATAATCTTTTTCTTTGATACCATATTTTTTTGATAATCTATATGACATTATTGATTTTAAATTATTTTCAACTATTAAAAAGTTTTTAAACAAAATATTTCTAAAATTTCTATCAAATTGAAAAACAGCGTATAATTCTTCAAAAGTAGTTCCTTTAATGAAAGTTTTATCTTTATTACTCTTTAAAAATATATGCCTATAACCATTTATAAAAAAATAGTTTTCCCTTAGAAGAAGCTTTTCGGCCTTATCAATATCATTTATAACCAACCCTTTTTCTTTTAAGATATTAATTTGCTCTTCTAATGTTTTAAATTCTTTCTTACGCAAATAGCATCACCTATTTTTAATTATATCATGTATATAAATTTTTAGCATTAAAAAAAGTACAAATAAATGTACTTTTTATGTTAACGTTTACTAAACTGTGGTGCACGACGTGCTTTCTTCAAACCATATTTTTTACGTTCTTTAATTCTTGCATCTCTTGTAACAAAACCAGCTTGTTTTAAAATCTTTCTAAATGAAGAATCAGAATTCACATCAGTATTTTGATCATATTGTAATAAAGCTCTTGTAATTCCTAAACGGATAGCTCCTGTTTGTCCAGAAAAACCACCACCATTTACAGTTACATCAATATCAAATTTATCACGAGTTTTTGTTACATCAAGTGGTTGCGTTAAATCCATAACTAAAGTTTTAAAAGGAAGATATTCATTAACATCTCTACCATTAATAGTAATTTTTCCTTTACCTGAAGTCATTCTAACACGTGCGATAGAACGTTTACGACGTCCTGTTCCAACAAATGTCTTTGCCATCTACTTTTCCTCCTTATAATTCTATTAATTCTGGTTTTTGAGCTTTTTGTTTATAGTCAGAACCTTCATAAACATATAATTTCTTATACATTTGACGTCCTAATCTTCCCTTAGGAAGCATTCCTTTTACTGCTCTTTCAACCATTTCTACTGGATAATTTTCACGCATTACTCTTGCAGTTCTTTGTCTTAATCCACCAGTATATCCACTGTGATTGTAATAAATTTTTTGATCTAATTTGTTTCCAGTTAACGTTACTTCTTTAGCGTTAATAATAATTATGTTATCTCCGCAATCAACATGAGGTGTATATGTTGCCTTATGTTTTCCTCTTAACATAACTGCAGCTTTTGCAGCTACTCTACCTAATGATTTTCCCTTTGCATCAATAACATACCACTTACGCTCAATGTTTGAGGCATTCGCCATAAATGTTGTCATTTCTAATTTCCTTTCCTTTATAAATTTGTGTTCCCAATACAAATTTATGTGGGTTATAAAATGTACCAATTTAAATTCTACTTTAATTTGGTACATTTGTCAACACATTTCACTTCTTTTCTTCAGTAATTATTAAAGTCACTTTAGTTGTTTTAGGAGAATACTTAACTCTTAAATCGGAACCCTTTACTTCAACTGGGATTTCATGTTTTCCAACTCCTAAATCCTTTAAATTTACATATGCTTTAATAGTTGATGGATCAAGTTCTGATAAAACACTTTGGACTCCTTTTACACTAACATTAACTTTTGTACTTTCTTCATCTGCAGCTTGTACAACAAGTCCATTTCCTAGATTTTCATATTTTAAATATAAATCTTTAATTTCTTTAGTAGTTTCATCACCAATTTCTATACTAATAGTCGCTGAATTTTCACTTATTGCTCTTACTCCAGATGGTTTTTCAAGTGTAATCGAATACTTTTTATTTTCTTTTAAGTCAGAAACATCTACATAAACTGGGATATAGGAAATCTTATCTAACTTACTAGAGTCACCATAAATTGTTACCTTAGAAACATCAGATGTTATATTACTAATTGCCTTTCCAAAAATTATGTCATTATAATTTTTAGGAACAACCCTAATAGGTACCTCTTTTTGTGGAGAGGTTATCTTTACAGTTGCGGTAATTTTAGATGGTACAATTTCTACATCAATTTTTTTTCCATCAGCATCATATGCAACTAACTTTACATCTTTTAACTTTTGTTCTCCTACTTCTTGTTCAACTAAATTCTTAAGATCAATTAAAGCTTTAACACTAGCTACTTCTTTTAATGTTGCTTCATTTGCTTTAACATATACCTTTTCAGTACTTAATATTACATCTTCAACCATTAATTTTGAATCTACTTTATTTTTGTTAATAACCTCATAATTAATTTCTTTTTCTTCTGATACTTTCTCATAAATAACTATTGTTGCAACGGAAGGATCCAACTTATATTCTACAGAGCTAAGTGCCTTTTTATATCTCAAATTAACTTTATGAAGTCCTGGCTTTAATCCAGTTAAATCCACTGTTATATCATTTGTAGGTAATTGTTTAGCTAAATATATATCAGACTTTCTTCCAATAAGAGTAATATCAACTGTTTCAGGAAGCCCTTCAACAACATAAGCTTCTTCATTATAAGTAGCAGAAATAGGTTGATCATATAATACTTCAGCAGAAGTTTCTATCAAAGATGTTGACTTTGTGTCTGCTATAAAAAATACACCAAGAGCAATTAAAAGTGATACGATTATTAATCCTGGTTTTCTTGTAAGTAATCTTTCAAAATTCCTTCCATTACCTTTAAATTTATTAGAAATTAACACAAAAAATTTTGTTATTGGTAAAACTATTTTTTTATCAATAAATCTAGCAATATTTTTAAGTGCTTTTTTTAAAGACATTAATATTTTATTCATCTTTATCACCACTTTCTTCAGACTCATAATCAAATTCAGCAGTCTTTTTTGGTTTTAATTCCTCTAAAATCATCATTTTAGCTTCATCAAGTGATAAATTATAATTTAAATCTCCATTTGTTGCAATTGAAATTCGTCCAGTTTCCTCAGAAACTATAATAGCTATTGCATCTGATTCTTCACTAATACCAATAGCAGCTCTATGTCTTGTTCCAAGTCTCTTACTAAATTTCATATCAACTGTTGTAGGAAAAATAGCTCCCGCACTGGTAATTTTATCTCCTTGAATTATCACACCACCGTCATGAAGCGGATTATCGGGAAAAAATATTGCAACTAGTAATTCATTTGATATTTCTGCATATAATTTTTTTGATCTTTCAATATATTCAGAAAGTGAATTATCTCTTTCAATTACTATTAATGCACCAATACGATGTTTTTTTAAATATTCTAGTGCTGTTGCGATTTCATAAACAATTCTTTCTCTTTCAGATATAGTAAGTATTTTATGTCTACCAAGTAGCTGTGATCTTCCTAGTTGTTCTAAAACTGATCTTATCTCCGGCTGGAATATTATTATTAAAGCAAGTGGACCCCACATAATAACATATTCTAATAATAATCCAATTGTAGTTAAATCAAATAAATCACTTACAATTTTAATTACAGCTATTATAATTATTCCTTTAAATAGCATAGTAAACTTAACATTATTTTTTATACTTTTTAATATAAAATAAAGTCCAGCCCAAACTATGCATATATCGATTACATTTTTAATTATTGTTAACAATTTATCTACAGTCATAAATCCTCCTCAAATATCTCATTTTATGATATATATGACTTATTATATCAAAAAAATCATATAATTTAAATTTAATTTTTATAAAAATAAAAAAAGAACAGAAAAAACCTTATATTTAAAGGCTTTTTAAAATAAATTATTTATCTGTTCATCATTATTTTGATTACTATTTTCAAAAGGCATTATATTGCTATTAACTTGTACATTATTGTTAATATTTTCATTTAAAGGTGCTGTTTTTAATTGTTGCTGAATCTCTTCAATTTTTTTTGATGATGAAGAATTATTCTTTTTATCAGCATCTAATAGACTTCCTATTTTTTTATTTTTTCTCATGTATATATCTCCAAAAAATCCAATTACCATGCAAAATAAAAATAAAATAATTGCAATAACAAAACTTTTGTCAGAAACTAATATATTAAACATTTTTCCCACTTCCTATTCTATAATTATTCTATCAAATTTAAAGCTTAAAAACAAGAGTCATAATTTGATATCAGTAAAATAGAATGAATTTTCTTCGCAATAATTTTTTGTTATAATTATTATA
>CAYOAY010000071.1:0-5607 GCA_964402155.1 uncultured Muribaculaceae bacterium
GTACTCCTTGTGAATCGTTTTGGACTGAATCTCAACTTGTAGATGGTAAATGTCCTGATTGTGGTAGAAAAGTTGAAACTAAAAATGAGGAAGCATACTTTTTTAAGCTATCTAAGTATCAAGAAAAATTAGTTAAGTATATAGAAGATAATCCGGATTTTATCCAACCTGAATCAAGAAAAAATGAAATGCTTAATAATTTTATTAAACCTGGACTTCAAGATTTATGTATATCTAGAACATCATTTACTTGGGGTATACCAGTTGAAAGTGATCCTAAACATGTTATATATGTATGGCTTGATGCTTTAACAAATTATATAACTAATATAGGTTATGATCCAGATGGCTCTAGTTATGAATTTAATAAATTGTGGCCAGCTGATTTACATTTAATAGGTAAAGATATAATAAGATTTCATACTATATATTGGCCTTGTTTTTTATGGAGTTTAGACTTAGAGCTTCCAAAGCAGGTATTTGGGCATCCATGGCTTTTAACTAATAATGATAAAATAGGTAAATCAAGAGGTAATGCTATATATGCTGATGATTTAGTTAAACTTTTTGGTGTTGATAGAGTTAGATATTATGTTTTACATGAAATACCTTTTGCAAATGATGGTAATTTAACTTATGAATTATTAATAGAAAGATCTAATACTGATTTATCTAATACGTTAGGTAATTTAGTTAATAGAACAATATCTATGGCTAATAAGTATTTTAATGGTACTATTAATAATGCTAAAGTAAATGAAAGTATTGATGATGAATTAATAAGTATGATTAATAATTTAGATTCTAAAGTAGAAAATAAAATGGAAAAGTTAGAAATAGGTTTTGCACTTGATTTAATATTTGACGTTTTAAGACGTAGTAATAAATATATAGATGAAACTATGCCTTGGGCTTTAGCTAAAGATGAAGATAAAAAAGATAGATTAAAAACGGTTTTATATAATTTACTTGAATCTATTCGTGTGTGTGCTTATAATTTAAGACCATTTTTAACTAATACTTCAGATGAGATATTTAAACAATTAAATATTTTAGATGAAACAAATAAATTTAATAAAAATAATATATATAAAGATATGAATCAAGATGTATTATTTCAAAGAATTGATAAAGAAAAGAAATTACAAGAAATTAATGATTTAAATTAATTTCTTTTTTAATATTTAATAAAATCTGTTATAATTAAATAGAGGAAGTTAGTTATGAAAAGAATTAAAGAAATTATAAAAAAGTTAGATAATAGTTTTGTTAACAATATTTTTATAATCATGCTTATGGGTTTTAGTTTTTTAATAATAGATATATATTTAAGATATTTTTCTAATAAATATGTATTAGTATACTTATTTACTCATGCATCTCCAAATATATTTAGTATAAGTTGGATCTTATTTTTTATAATGATATTTTATTTATTTTCTAAAAGTAAGAAAATAATATTATACATATTTACTTTGGTTATATTTAATATTTTAATGGTAGCGCAAGTTCTTCATATGAAAATACTAAGTAGATTTTTTGGACTTAGTGATATTTTGCTAGCTAAAGAAGGCAGTAGATATTTTCTTTTTGCTTTAAAGAAAATTGATATAATTACTATATTAGTTGTTTTAATATCTTTAATATCAATGATTATATGTTGTATTTTAATTAAGAAAACAAAAGAATTTAAAATGAATTTGAAGTATTATTTATTTGTTATTTTACTTGGTTTTTCATCATTTTTCTTATTTAGGTGTGTAGCTATTAATAGACTTGGCAAAAAAGCAGAAAATAACTCTTGGGAAGCTAGTTATAATGTTAAAAATATTTATATAGATTATAATAATCAAAGTAAGAATATGGAAGTATCTGGTTTATATGAACAAACTTTTAAGAATAGTTACTTATTTATAAAAGAATTATTTAATAGTAAAAAAAGTAAAATAAATAAAGAATTAGATAGTTATTTTAAAAATAATGATAAGAAGAAAGAAACTAATAATTATACTGGTGTTTTTAAAGATAAAAATATGATTTTTATTTTAATGGAATCGATTGATACTTGGCTTATTAATGATACTGTTATGCCTACTTTAAATAAATTAAGTAAAGAAGGTTTTAATTTTACAAATAGGTATGCTCCAACTTTTGGTGGGGGTCAAACTATTAATAGTGAGTTTGCTATGAATACCGGGTTGTATGCAATAGATAATTCTAAAGCTATTTATAATTATGATTCTAATTATTATAAATATTCACTTGCTAATTTATTTAAAAATTCTGGTTATACAGTTAATAGTATGCATGAAAATACTGGTAAATTTTATAATAGAAGTAATTTTCATAGTGCTTTAGGTTATGAAAATCATTATTCTTTAATGGATATGAAGAGTATAAATAAAAATTATTCGTATATATTAGATTCATCTATTTCTAAAAATGATAAGTTAATTGATTTAATTGTTTCTAACAATAAGTTTATGACATATATAACATCATATTCAGCTCATGTACCGTATGATAGTCAAAATGATAACTGTAATAAAAATCTATATAATTTAGATGATGAAAAAATAGGAAGTGAACTTTCATGTATTTATAATTTAGCTCATGACACAGATGAATTTATAAGAATACTAATTGAAAAGTTAGATAAGAAAGGTCTTTTAGATTCTACAGTCTTAGTTTTAGCATCAGATCATTATATGTATGGGTATTCTGATACTAAAAAATTATATGAGATGAAACAGACAAATAATTCAAATTTACTTCAAAAAGTACCTTTTATAATATGGAGTAAAGATATTTATTCAAAAGATATAGATAAAGTTATGGATACTAGTGATATACTTCCTACTATATTAAATTTGTTTGATATTAATTATGAACCTAAATATTATGTTGGAACTGATGTATTTGACAAAGAACATGAAAATTATATATATTTTAGTAGTGAAGTATTTTATGATGGTAATTTATATTATGATAGTAAAGATAAAATAACAGATGAAAATAAAGATTATATAAATAATACTTTAAAAACTATAAATAAGAAGATGTGGATGAATAAAAGTATTATTATGGGAGATTATTTTAATTATAAAAATAACTAATAATTATTAATAAAATAGTTAATAGTTTAAGGAGGTAGAAATGGAAATAAAGTTAGATCCAATGCAAGGATATGTAAAAGAAGGTAAGTTTGATTTGAAAGGTGCACTTATATCGGTTGGTGTTAAAGCTGCTATATGTTATAAGGAAGCTATAAATGGCGTTTTAGTTTCACCTGATATGGTAAGAAATAGTGAAAGTGATGCTGTACTTTTAAATAGGGGTATTAATACTTTAAGAGATGAGCATACTACTCCAAGTGAGCATCAAATGATAAGTTTAGAAATAACTGGTGCACCTAAAATACTTTTAATGGTATTAAATAATGAAAAACAGTATACTGCTGATGAAAGATCACTTAGATATACTAAGGTAGAAGAAAATGTTAATATAACTAAAAGAGAAGTGGAATTATATAATAAATGGGTTGAAAAGTTAGAGGGTATAATACTTGATAAGTATTTAGATTTTTATTTGAAATTTAGTAAGAATGAAAAAATGGCTAGAAGTACTATACATAAGTTAGCAGCAGAAAATGCAAGATATATGGTAAGTGTTTTTACGCCTACTACAACGACTTATACAGTTCCTTTTATACAAATAAATAAGTTAATTAGTTATATGAAAAAAGTAATAGATAATCCATTAGATAAATTAGAAGAAATGCTAGTACCTTATTTTAAAGAGTTTATTAGTAAATGTGAGGAATTAAATATTGTTATTACAAATAAAAACTTATATGATGCTATAAAAGATGATGAAGAGATATTTGAGTTGGTTTCTAAAAGACATCCTAGTATTATAGATAATAAAGATAATACGGATTTATATTATAAAAATAGTAAGGGAGTAGATTTAAGTTTATTTGCAAAAAGGAATCCTTTTTCTGGTATAAATATGGAAAATGAATATGGTGTAAATATTTCTTATAATAATTATGAATCTTTTGCTTGTTTAGCTCAGGAACAAAGACACAGAACTATTGATTGTGAAATGTTAATTCCAGATGAATTTATGTGTTATGTGCCACCTATTTTAGAAGGTGAAAGTAAGTTAAAAGAAGAATGGATTTGCGATATGAAAAGCATAAAGGATTTATTTCCTCAAGGTCAATTAATAAAAGTTAATAGATGTGCAAGTGTTAGAAATATATTAAAATTTGTTTCACAAGAAAGAGCTTGTGAGAAAGCACAATTAGAAATACAAAGAGTTTATACCAATGATATTATTCCTGATATATATAATTCATTAATAGAATCTAAAAAAGATTGTTTAGCTGATAAAGTAAATCCATATGTTAAAAAATTAAGATGTCAGTATCCTAATTATCGTTGTCCTGCACCTTGTAAACATCCAAGAATAAATAGAGATATTTAAAAAGAACACTTATGTGCTCTTTTTTAATAATCATTTAAATCAACGTTTTCTTTTTCTATATATTCTTTAAATTTAGTTATGAATTTTTCTTTTTCTTCACTTATTACATTAGAATAAACACTTTTACAATTCATAATAGCTTTATATATATGTTTAAATGTAACAAACTTACTATTATCAAATTTAGCATAGCTAAAAGCTTTGGAAAGTAGTGCAATAGCATTATCTGGATATCTAGAACCTAATTCATAAACTCTTTTGAATTCACTTGTCATATCAACTATAAAAGCCATAATACTTTCAATTATAAAATTAGAATATGCTAACTTTACGTCCATTTGTTTTTCTATTTTAGGATATGTGCCCATTAATATTTTAACAGTAGTTTTAGCATCAGGTTCTTCAACGTCTATTTTTTCAAATCTTCGTAAAAAAGCTTTATCTCTAATTAAATATTGATTATATTCATCAAGTGTTGTTGCACCTATTACTTTAACATCTCCTCTTGATAAAGCAGGCTTTAAAGCATTAAGAAAGTCTACACCACTATTTCTTGATTCAATTACTAGTGTATGAATTTCATCTATAAATAAAATTGTATCAGAAGTATTTTCCACTTCTTTTAAAAGAAGATTTATTTTTAAATGTTCTGTTCCTGTATTATCTACGTATTTTCCTAGTAAAGATGAAGTATTTACTTTAATTATATTATAATTTAAAAGTGCATTTGGAATATCTTTATTTTGTATTTTATATGCAATACCTTCTACAATAGCTGTTTTACCAATACCTGCTTTACCAACTAATATAGCTGATTTATCAGGTGTTAGTATTGTAAGTATTGTCTTTTCTATTTCATCTTCACGAGCTATAGCTGGATTAGTGATATAAGTTTTTTTAGTTATATTTTCTCCATACATTTCTATAGAGCTTTGTTTAGCTTTAATATTATTATCTTCTTTGGTTTTTATATCATCATCAAACGTTAAAATTTCCTCATCAATTATATCAAATATTTCATCCATATAATTACCTCTTTTCTAGTTATTAATCACTTTTATATTGTACCAAATTTCTGACGAAAAGTCTTTAGTTTTGAGCAAATTTCTATTTACA
>CAYOAY010000072.1:0-4916 GCA_964402155.1 uncultured Muribaculaceae bacterium
TTTTTAAAAAGTGCATATAATGTTTTACACATTACACACACTAAAAATTATACAACCATTTCTTAAATGCGAAAATGAGGTTTTTGTGTGATTTGAAAATTATATAACCTAGTAAGTATTATAAAGATTTAAAATAATTAATGGATAATAAGTTTATCTATAAAGTAATATTATTTTTCTTCCTTTAGATTCTATAAAGCCTTCTTCTTTTAAATTTTTTAATTCTCTTGTCATTGCACTTCTATCAACCGCTAAATAATAAGCTAAATCAGTATAACTAAATGGTAAATATATAATTTTAGATGCATGTCTTTTAGAATAAATATTAAAATATTCAAGTAATTTATCTCTTATTGTTTTTTTTGTTAATATTTCAATCCTATCATTTTTTTCATCTATTATATTAGTTGTTATTTCAAGTAAGTTTTTAATAAACTGATTATAATAAGAATAATTATTATCTTTAGATGATATTATTAAATCAAAATCTATAGTTAAAACTTTTGTATCTTCTTTTGTTATTATTTCATATTCATCATTAGATAAAGAAGATAGAGCTGTTCCAAATACTGATTCTTCTTTTAATTCTTCTATAATTGTTTTATTACCATTATAATCAGTTCTAATAATTTGAGCATTTCCTTTTAATATTATACCTATCATTTTTTCTTTTGAATTAGATAATATAATAGTATCTTTTTTAAAATAAAGTATACTTGTTTCTAACATTTTTAATAGCTTTTTTTGTTCCTTTACATTTATTTTATTAAATAGTTTACGCATTTTTAGATCACCTAATAAAATTTTATCATTTTTTTTAATATGTTGCAATTGCAACATATTACTAAGAATAAAATATGCTATATTTGGGGTGTGAAAAATAGAATCAAGACTGATAGAGGAGTACATTATGAAAATAGTTAAAAGAGATGGACATATAGTAGATTATTGCCCAGAAAAAATTGAAATTGCTATTAAAAAGGCTAATAATGAAGTATTAGAAGAAGATAGAGTAACAGATACTCAAATAAGAAATATTATTAAGTATATAGAAGGCTTAAAGAAAAAAAGAATGCTTGTTGAAGATATTCAAGATATTATAGAAATGAGACTTATGTCTTTAAATAAGTTTGCTCTTGCTAAAGAATATATTACTTATAGATATACAAGGGAATTAGTTAGAAAAAGTAATACAACAGATCTTTCAATAAAAGAATTAATTGACGGAGAAAGTGATTATTGGAATACTGAAAATTCTAATAAAAATGCTAAGGTAGTTACTACTCAAAGAGATTATATAGCAGGAATAACATCAACTGATATATCAAGAAGATTTTTACTTCCAGAAGATATAGTAAAGGCTCATGATGAAGGAATTATTCATTTTCATGATATGGATTATTTTGCTCAAAATGCGCTTCATAATTGTGATTTAATAAATTTAGAAGATATGCTTAATAATGGAACTAATATTAATGGAGTTATGATAGAAAGACCACATAGATTCTTAACAGCCATGACTATAGCAACACAGCTAATTACTGCTGTTAATTCAAGCCAGTATGGTGGTGCAACGGTTACTATGACTCATTTAGCTCCATTTGTTAGAGAAAGTTATAATAGATTTTTAGATAAATATAAGAAAAGAAAGTTTACTAAAGCTCAGTGTGAAAAATTTGCTAAAGAAGATTTAGCTAAAGAAATAACTGATGGTGTTCAAACTTTTCAATATCAAATTAATTCTATGACAACGACAAACGGTCAGGCACCATTTTTATCTGTTTGCTTATATTTAGGCGAAACAGAAGAGTATAAAGAAGAACTTGCTATGATAATTGAAGAAGTTTTAAAACAAAGAATAAAGGGTATGAAAAATGAAAAGGGTGTATATATAACTCCTGCTTTTCCTAAACTTTTATACGTATTAGAAGAAGATAATATTCATGAAGATAGTAAGTATTATTATTTAACTAAGCTTGCTTGTTCTTGTACTGCAAAGCGTATGGTTCCTGATTATATTTCAGAGAAAATTATGAAGCAATTAAAAATAGATAAAAATGGTGATGGGCAGTGTTATCCATGTATGGGATGTAGATCGTTTCTAACTCCTTATATAGATAATAATGGTAAACCTAAGTATTATGGAAGATTTAATCAAGGAGTTGTTACTATTAATTTAGTTGATGTTGCTTTATCTGCTGATAGGGATATGGATTTATTTTGGCGTCTTATGGATGAGAGGTTAGAATTATGTCATAGAGCACTTCAAATAAGACATAAAAGGTTATCTAAAGTAACTAGTGATGTTGCTCCTATTTTATGGCAACATGGAGCTCTTGCAAGATTAGGTAAGGGTGAGTCTATTCACGAATTATTACATCATGGATATTCTACTATTTCTCTTGGTTATGCTGGGCTTTATGAGTGTGTTAAATTCATGACAGGACATTCTCATACTGATAATGGTAGGGGTAAGGAATTTGGTCTTGAGATAATGAAAAAATTAAATGATGTATGTAAAAAATGGAAAGAAGAAGAGGATATGGATTATAGTGTATATGGTACACCTATTGAATCAACCACTTATAAATTTGCTAAGTCTTTAAGAGAACGTTTTGGAAAGATTAAAGGAATAACTGATAGGGATTATATTACTAATTCATATCATGTACCTGTATTTGAAGAAATTGATGCATTTACTAAGTTAAAGTTAGAAAGTGAGTTTCAAGCTTTATCACCAGGTGGTGCTATAAGTTATATAGAAACTCCTAATTTAACAAATAATTTAGATGCAGTAATGGAAGTAATTAAATTTATTTATGATAATATTATGTATGCTGAGTTAAATACTAAGTCAGATTATTGCCAGGAATGTGGTTATGATGGAGAAATTTTATTAGATGATGATTTAGAATGGTATTGTCCAAATTGTGGAAATAGGGATCATGATAAATTAAACGTAGCTAGAAGAACTTGTGGTTATATAGGTACAAACTTCTGGAATAAAGGAAGAACTGAAGAAATAAAAGAAAGGGTAATTCATATAGATAATAAGGACGCTTAAAATGAGATATAATAAAATTAGAAAAATGGATATATCAAATGGACCTGGTGTTAGAGTATCAATATTTATGCAAGGGTGTTCATTTAGATGTAAAAACTGCTTTAATCAAGAAACTTGGGATTTTAAAGGGGGCCTTGAGTTTACTGATGAAACAATAGAAGAAGTATTAAAACTTTGTGATAGTGATCAAATAAAAGGGTTATCAATATTAGGTGGTGAGCCTATGCATCCTAATAATTTAAAGGGAACAACTAAATTAGCTAAAGCTTTTAAAGAAAAATATCCAAATAAAACAATATGGGTATGGACAGGATTTTTATATGATAGAGATTTAAAAGATAAACCTATATTAAAGTATTTAGATGTGTTAGTAGATGGAAGATATGAAGAAGATTTACATGACTTTAGATTAAAGTGGTGTGGTTCTTCTAATCAAAGAGTAATAGATGTTAAAAAGACTTTAAAAGAAGATAAAATAGTTTTATATGAAGAAAAAAGTAAGGTAGGAGTTTAACATGATTAAAGAAGAAATGATAAATATTAAAAAGTTATCTAGTGATGCTATAATTCCAAGTTATGCAACAGAGTATGCTGCTGGATGTGATTTATATGCATGTTCAAATGAAGAAATAAGTATTATGCCTGGTGAAACTAAATTAATTAAAACAGGTATAGCTTTAGAAATTAAGGAAGGATATGTTGGTCTTATTTATGCAAGAAGTGGTCTTGCATCAAAAAAAGGTCTTGCACCTGCTAATAAAGTTGGTGTAATTGATTCTGATTATAGAGGAGAAATTATGGTTGCACTTCATAATCATTCAAATGAAGTAAGACAAATAGATGCATATGAAAGAATAGCGCAGCTAGTTATTACACCTTATATAAAAGCTTCATTTAATTTAGTAGATGAACTTGATTCTACTAAAAGAGGGGATAATGGTTTTGGATCTACTGGAAAAAAGTAAAAGAAACGTAAAAGTTTCTTTTTTTATGGTGTTATAAAATTGACATATATGAATCATAATGATAATATGAGTGTAGGTGATAATATGAAAAATAAAAAAGGTTTTACTTTAGTTGAGTTACTAGCTGTAATAGTTGTGCTTTCAGTTATTTTAGTTATTGCATCAAGTAATGTATTTAGTTATATTAATGATTCTAAAGAAAAAACTAGATATTTAGCAGCTAAGGAAATAGTAGAAATGTCAGAAGCTTATTTTGCTATAAATTCAGATAAAACTGAAGCTACTATTGATGATTTAAAGGTTTATTTAGAAGATGATACAACTAATCCAAAAACGGGAGAAAATGATTTGCTTACTGAAGGGAAAACTCAAAAAGTTTGTAAATCTGATAATTATTCTAAACAAACTGACTATAGTAATAATGAAGAGAATGGTTACTATTTTGATGGATATTTTTATAGCTTCAGTGAAACTTGTCCTATTACTGAAACAGAAGTTTTAGATGAAGAAAATTTAGATTAACCAAAATAAAATAAAAAATACTTCAAGGATTTTTTTCTTGAAGTATTTTATTATGCAACTTTTTTTCTAAACTTTTTAGCTTCCTTAGTACTCATTACAACAGTAACACCATTTAAAGTTACTTTTTGCATATTAACTCTTTGTTTTTTTCTTGAAGAATTTAATGCATGAGAACGGCTGTTTCCGAATAATGGTTTTCTATTTGATACTTTTTTAGCCATATTTAATTCCTCCTTAAATACGTGTTTGCTTAATAACTTTATCATATTATTAATAATTAGTCAAATTAAAATAGGAAAAAAATGTTATTTGTATGATTAATTTGTGATAATGTCTTAAGTGTTAACTTGCGAAAATGTCTCACT
>CAYOAY010000073.1:0-4763 GCA_964402155.1 uncultured Muribaculaceae bacterium
TTGCTTTACATTTATTTTCATACTTTTTGCATGACTTTCCTATTATATAAAAAAGTCTTATTTTTTCTAAGACTTTTTAAATACAAATAGTTTACTAATAATATAATTTAATACTATCTGCATAGCTTGACATAATAAAGTAAATATTATTACCCAAATATTACTATTAAGTTTTAAAAATGTAACAAAAAACCACATTATAAACATTTGTATAACTTGAGTAAGTACTCTTCCCTTTACAAAATTAAATAGTTCTTTAACTAATTTTATTCCTTTAGATTTTGATTCAAATACAAATATTTTATTTGCTATATATGCAAATGATACTGCAAGTATCCATGAAATTATTTCTGAAAGCTGAAGTTCCAAACCATCTTTTGGATCAAATATAGTAAATAATAGCAATAACTTAGATGTTATAGAAACAACTGTTGTTAACCCACCTACTACTAAATAGTTTATTATTTCTTCATATTTTTTATATAAATTAATTAATTTTTTCATAATCTTTTCCTCAGAAAATTCATAAATTTATTTTTTTATTAAATAATTTTAATGTTATGTACAAAAATTTGTACATTTTATGTTTTATAAAAAATAAATAAATTTTATAAATAAAATCCAAATTTTTTATTGAGTCATTTTTATACCAATTTTCATATTTATCATCTACATACTTTATTATATTCTCTATTGTACTACTACTAAAATCTTTCATAAAACTGCTTCTATAAATTGTACCAACTAATATGTGATATATATGAATAAACTCTATGTTATTATAATTTTCTTCATATATTTTATTTTTTTTAGCAAATTTCTCAATATCTTCTACAATATCATACATTTGAAATATTCTTTCATCATATGTATGCATAATAGAAGATGAACCAGATACAAAAATATAGTTGTATAATGGCTTATTAACAATAGAAATTTTATTACTCATCATCATCAATTTAGCAGACATTCCTAAATCTTCATACCACTTTCCTTCATAAAATTCTATATTATTTTCTTTGAACAATGACATTTTATACATTTTATTCCATGGTGCAGGATACTTTATTAAATCAGAAAATGTTTTGCTATAACTGTTAACAGATATAAAATTATTATATATTCTATTAAAATAACAAGCAGATATATCTGAATTTTCGTCTATTAAACTATTATATAATAATTTAATAAAATCTTTTTCAACATAATCATCACTATCAACAAAGCAAACATATTTCCCCTTACATTTTTTTAAGCCAAAATTTCTTGCAGACGAAACCCCACCATTTTTTTTATAAAAGTATCTAAATCTTTTATCATCTTTTATACATTTTTTTATTGCTTCTTCTGTTTTGTCCTTGCTACCATCATTAACCAAAATGACTTCAAAGTTTTTGTAAGATTGTTTTTTCAAAGATGTAATAACTCTTTTTACATTGTTTTCCATATTATAAAAAGGTATTACTACAGAAACTTTATCCATTTTTTTCACCTTTCCTACTTTTTATATAACTTAAATATATAAATATTATAAAAAATATAATTGATACTGTATTAATTAAGCAATATAAATATGCCGCACCATTAATATCATAATTCATAACCAATGGTTTTGCTACTATTATTGCTGTTAAAAAAGTTATAGCATAACCGATAAATAATTTATTTTGAGCTCTAGCTGCAGTTAACACTACAGAAAAGTATCCAGCAAGTGCATTTAATCCTCCACCAATTAATAATAATATAAAAGCAAACATATAATTATGAATTTTAACACCATATATAAACTCTATTAATGTTAATCCTATTATGTAACCAAATAAACTAATTACAAATGTTAACCCTAATATAACAAATATTTGTTTAAATATTAATTTAAAGAACTCATTATATTTTTTATTTTGCCAAGTATCACCTAATGATTTAACATAAGGCCTATATATAACCATACTTAATAAATTTATAGTAAATACTGGCATAGATAAAATACCATAATAAGTTTGATATTGACTTGTCATAACACTATCAATTGCATATTTAGGACAGTTAACAACATAAATATTTACTGCATTTCCAATACATATTGGAAGACAACATAAAAACAATTTTTTGAATTTATTTTTATTAAATATAATTTTTTTGTTTATAAAATTATTTTCTACTAGCTTATTTGTAAATATAAAAAATAATAATGTAAAAATAGTAACAATTGCAAATGATATAATTAAATCTTTAACAATCAATATACATATTATAAAAACAATTATTGAAATAAGATATCTAAATGATTGTAATATACATCCAACATCTAATCTATTTTTTCTTTGATATTCTCCATGTAATAAATCTTCAAAACAATCCACGCTTTTAAATAAACCAAACATAATTATAATAATAGCTTTTTCAAAAATATAAGCATTACAAAAAGAAAAATAAATTAATAATAAATACATAAATATAATTGAAACTATTCTAACATAGACATAATCGCTATATTCATAGTCATACTTAACATCAGAAGCATGGAAATTTCTCATTCCAAAATTACCTAAAGATAAACACTGATAAGCATATGCAGATGCAATAGAAAACATACCAGCTTTTTCTACTCCATTTATTCTTGTTACAAAAAATAAGAATACTGCAGACATAATGGAATTTAATATGCTAGCAACTAAATTCCAAAAAGTAGAACGTTTAATTATTTTTTCATTATCAATATTGATTAACCAATTCTTTATATTTTTCATTACTTTTTATTATCCTTTTTTATGTAATAGCACTCAAATCCGTGAAAAATTCTATCTTCTTCTTTTGGAAGCTTCATATAGTCACCATAAAGTTGAGTCAAGTATTCATTATAATATGCAGTTGCTTTATATTTTTTTTCTTCAAACTTAACATCAATTAATTTATCAAACCAAAAACTTGGATACATATCTCTTTCATTATAAATCCAAACAACATCTCCTACTAAATCTGTTTTATGAGCAGTAGGCAAACTCAAAATTTTTCTAATCCAAAAAGTATAATCTCCTTTTGTTATAAGCTTATAAAATGGATAAGCTATAGTTTTTTTTAATTTTTTTCCAAAATCAAGTTCACCGCTTATACCAACTTGAAAAAACATTTTATATAAATGTTGTTTTTTGCTTAGTTTAATAGCTTCTTTTTTATTATTAGCTCCATAATCATATGGAAATACATCTACCCATAATCCTGTTGCATATTTTTTAGCTATATATTTTTCATAAACTATTGTATAAGTATCAATAATTTTTATTTGGGGGTATATATAATTTTCTTCTAAAGGAAGTAACACTTTATATCTTTTTTCTTTATCTATATATGGATTTTTTTTTGCTAAATCAATAAATTTATTATATCCCTCTCTTAACATTCCAACATCAATATCATCATCCCAGGGGATAAAACCTTTATGTCTTATGGCGCCAAGTAACGTACCGCCAACTAAGAAAAATGTTAAATTATTAACTTTACAATATTCTTTTAATTTTTCTAGTATTTTAACCAACAATGGCTGTATTTCTTCTTTTTTTATTTTTTTCTTCATAACACTTCCACCTAAATTACTTTTTACTATTTTTGTTTTTTTCTTTTAAAATTGCAACTTGCTGAACTAACTCTGTAATTTTTTCCTGTTGCTCTGCAATCCTCTTACTATTCCTAAAAATCATATATATCAAAAATAATATACAAAATACAAATAGTATTGTTGGAGGATAACTAACATCAAAAATTTCTGCTACACAATTGACAATATTAGGAAATATTGATAATACCAAGATAGCAATTGAGCCAATCATCCACCAAAAACTTTCTTTTATAGATAATTTTGATTTCTTAACAGAATGAACAATAAAAATAATAATTAAAATTGAAATTATAATAAAATATAGTTTCTGCATTATTTTTTACCTCCCATATATTTAATTAATATAAATATAATTGTATAAAATAAATTAATCATATATTTAATAGGTTTGATTATACCACCATGCATACTTTCTCCAAATTCTCGTATTCTCATTTTTGTAGGAATTTCCTTAATTGTGTATCCGGAAAGTAGCATTTCAATAACTAAATTAGCATCTGGAAACTCTGGATATCTTCCCATTTTTGCATATCTTTCTATTACTCTTTTACTTAAACATTGAAATCCTGATAAAGGATCTGTTATTTTTTCTTTACAAAATAATTTAATAATTAATTCAAATATTTTTGTACCAATTTTTCTAAAAAATGGACATGGATAACCTAAATCAACTATATATCTTGAACCAATAACTATATCACATTTTTCCTTTCTAATTGTTTTATATAGCTTTTCTGCTTCCTTTGCAACATGCTGCCCATCAGCATCAAATTGAATAACATAATCATAATCATTTTCTAAAGCATATTTAATACCTGTTTGAACTGCCATAGCATATCTCACATTAAAAGGCATAGTAATGCATTTAACGCCTTTTTTTTCTACAATTTCTTTTGTATTATCAGTAGAACAATCATTTATTACTACTACATCAGCATAATTAACATCTCTTTTTATTTCATCCAATACTTTTTCAATATTCATAGCTTCATTATAAGCAGGTATTACAAACAACAATTTATCTTTTTTCATCTTACCACCTAATACGATTATAAAACAAATTATAAGATAATGCAAATATCCTATCACAATGACAGTAAAATAGAATGAATTTTCTTCGCAATAATTTTTTGTTATAATTATTATA
>CAYOAY010000074.1:0-4738 GCA_964402155.1 uncultured Muribaculaceae bacterium
TAATGTTAATAAAAATGCTAGTACTCCAACTATTATCTTATTTTGCTTATTTAATCTCATCTTTGTACTCCTTTCTTTTTTATATAGTATTTTTTACTACCATACATGTTAATAATATCAAAAAAACCTATGTCAATATTTTTAACTTGAGTTTACATAAAAAAATTTGCAAATTATTTTATACTTTTAGTATATAAATTTGCAAATTTATTATTTATTATTTATTTTATATTTAATTAGACTTGCTATTTTTAATATAATTATCTGCTTCATTTATAGTGTTATTAAAGTTATTGATATCTATACTAAACCATTTAACATCCATTTGATTATTAAAATAAGTATACTGTCTTTTAGCATAATTTCTACTTCTTTTTTTAATTAAATTAATAGCATCATCTAAACTTATATTACTATCAAAATATTCATATAATTCTTTATATCCAATAGCAGTTTTAATAGCTTTACTATATATTTTATTATCATAAAAATATTTAGCTTCTATAACAAGACCATCTTCTACCATTTTATCTACTCTATTATCTATTACATTATATAATTCATCTCTAGGTCTTGTAAGACCTATTATTTTAACATCTTTATATATTAATTTACATTCTTCTTTTTCTTCATTACTAGTATGATTATTTAAAAAACTCTCTAATCTTTGTCTATTATTTATATGTATTTTAGTATCTTTATCAATTATTTTAACCATATTATATAATTCTTCATTAGTATAAAAAGAAAAATCTTTTTTTTCTTCTACTTTATTAAATTTATAATTATAAAGTAATGCTTTTAAATATAACCCAGTTCCTCCTACTATAATTATATTTTTATTACTCTTTATCAAACTATCTAATATTTTTCTAGCATCTTTTTGATAATCATATACTGAATAATCTTCAGTCACATCTTTTATATCTATCATATGATGAGTAATATTTTGCATCTCATCTTTAGTTACTTTAGCTGTTGCTATATCCATTTTTTTATATATCTGCATACTATCACAAGATATAATCTCTGCCTCATACTTTTTAGCAAGTTCTACACTTAATTTTGTTTTACCAACACCTGTTGGTCCTACAATAGCTAAAATCATATTAATTACCTCCCTTATATTTAATTACATAGCTCTTTTAAACATTTTTTCTAATTCATAATTACTATAGAAAATAGTAGTAGGTCTACCATGTGGACAAGTATAAGGATTATCACATTTTCTTAAATCATTAATTAAAGCTTCCATCTCATTAATAGATATATTCATATTAGCTTTTATAGCCATCTTACAACTAAGCATAATAGCTGCTTTTTCTCTAAACTTTTCTATTGAAAATTTTTTTTCTTCACTTATTAATACTTCAACTATTTTCTTTATACTTTCTATTTCATATCCTTCTTTTATCCAGGTTGGATGTTCTTTTACAATAAATGAATTAATACCATACTCTTCTATATCAAAATGCATATCTTTTAATATACCTATATTTTCTTTTATTATTATAAATTCACTTGTAGGATATTCTAAGGTTAAAGGTATAAGCATTCTAATACTATTAGAATTAGGATTACCAAAAGCTTTCTTATAGCCCTCATAATTTATTCTTTCCTTTGCAGCATGTTGATCTATCATATAAATACCTAATTCATTATGACAAATAATATATGTACCCTTAGCTAAACCAACAGGATACATCTCAGGCATAATTATCTTTTTTTCTTCTTTTATCTTATTATTTTCTTCTTTTTTACCATTATAATTTACTATGTCTTCATTTATTTCTAACTTTGGTTCATCAAATAAAGAATAATCAATTATATTACTTTGTATTATATTTTCTCTTTCTAAGTTTAAGCTTTGAAGTTCTACTTTTTTCTTTTCTTCTTTCTTAATAATTTCCTTTTTCTCTATTTTAGGAATTAATAATGTACTATCTAAAACATTTTTTATTCCGTTTTTAATAAGTACTTTTAGATCATCAAAATTACTAAATTTAATATCTAATTTAGAAGGATGAACATTTACATCAACTAATGATGGATCAGTATTTATATTTAAAACTACTATAGGGTATCTTGTATCTGGCTTATATGTATGATATGAATCATTTATAACTCTATTTAAATCAACATTTCTAATTACTCTATTATTAACTAAAGTAATCATATGATTTCTAGATGATCTAGTAACAACAGGAAGTGATATAAAACCATCTACATCATAATCATCATTATAAATAGATATACTTTTCATATTACGAGCTACATCACTACCATATATTTCTTTTATTACTTTAAGTAAATTACCTGTTCCATCAGTATTTAAAAGTACTTTATCATCACTTATTAAAGTAAATTTAATATTAGGAAAAGAAAGAGCCATTTTATTAACATAATCACATATATTAGCAAGTTCAGTATATAAACTATTTAAATATTTTAACCTAGCTGGTGTATTATAAAATAAATCACAAACCTCTACTATAGTACCACGCCTTTTATCTGATACTTCAGTTTTTATTAATTTACCACCTTCAATATATACTTTAGTTCCTATATTACCAGTTGATGTTGTAAGTGTTACTTTAGATACAGAGGCTATAGATGGAAGTGCTTCACCTCTAAAACCTAAAGATGAAATTCTAAATAAATAAGTTTCATCAATTAACTTACTTGTTGCATGCCTTTCAAATGCTAAAAGAGCATCTTCTTTTTGCATACCTACTCCATTATCAGTTACTTTTATTAGTTTAATTCCAGCTTCTTTAACTTCTATTTTAATTTCATCAGCATTAGCATCAACACTATTTTCAACTAATTCTTTAACAACGGATACACATTTTTCAACTACTTCACCTGCTGCTATTTTATTAGCTAAAATATCATCCATTACTTTTACTTTTCCCATAATTTAATACCTATACTTTCTTTTTTAATACAAAAATATTATATCATTTAAAATTTAAGAAGTAAATTATATGTCAATAACACTAAATAAATTTTATCATATATTACTTTAGAGGAAGGTGAAATAATGAATAATACATATCAAATACCTAATTATATTTATAATGATATTAGATCTAATCAAACAAACCCATATTATGTTAAAAATACAAATGATGAAAGATTAGCTGGTGGCTTTGTATTTCCATTTTTATTAGGTGGTGTAACAGGAGCAGCTATAGCACCAGCTTTTTATAGACCAAATTACAATAGACCAGTATATTATAGTCCATATCCATACCAATATCCATATCCTTATCCATATCAACAAAGAAGATGGTTTTAAAAAAAGATAGCAAAAACTATCTTTTTTATATTATATTTCTGATTTGTTTATTTCTATTACTGGGCGAATATTAGCCCACGAATTACTATAATCATAAAATTCTTGTTTCCAAAGTGAGTTTTTCAGAGAATCAACTACATAAATATGTTGGTAATCAGCTGCAGTCCCCGTCCAATATCTTGAATGATATATCCATTTTTTATCACATGTTTCTTTTTTCAAACATCCCAATTCTTCTATTTCACTATAAGTAATTAATCTCATGCTAGAATCATAATTAAAAGTATTCTTTATATAAGTTTTATATTTTTCTACAAAACTGTATAATATAGAAGAACTATTATATACATTAGCTGGATATGAAGAACCATATTTATTATAAAGTTTATCTTCTCCTTCAGCCCAATACCCCAAATAATAATTGTATGGACCTTTTCTAATATATTTTCTACTATTTCTATTTGCAAACCACTGATTAAAATTATTGTCAAACTGATGCATATCATTGTTATCATCTTCTGCTATAGGGTACTTAGCAAGTGCAGTTACTTTATTGCCATCATCATTTATTACATAAAAATCTTCACTCTTACCTGTTTCATAATTACAAAATGATATAACATCACCTATTTCATATGTACTCTTTTTATAACTATATGTACAAGTTTCTGGATAATTTCCTGTTACATAATTTACAGTGTCCTTATCAATATTATCAGCTTTATTAACAATTCCATTATTATCTATTTTTGCAATTATAAGATGATCTCCATCCTCATTTTCTATATATTTATAATCAGAATTTTTCTCTATTGTATTATAATCAATATTTTTAAATTTACCCGTATTTATTGATTTAATTATTATAAGATTTCCATGTTCATATGAAGTTATATAATATTCATAATCAATGTTAGAATAATCAATGTTTTCTTTAAAACTTTCAGTCGTTAATTCTTCATTAGAAGATAGCATTCTTTTAGCTGTTATAACAGCTACATCCATGCTTTTATTAAATGCTTCCGTTCTATTCTTTTTTATTATTCCATTTACACTCATCGTTGCAATTACCATTATAATAGCAAGCACTACTATAACAGCTAGTAGTTCTACTAATGTAAAACCTTTCTTGTTTTTTTTCATTTTTCTACTCCTCCCTACCCTTATATTACATATAATAACATATTCTTTAGCATTAAAATTAAAAAAAATATAAAAATATATATTTTTTACAGTTTTTTACTATCTTTAATACACATATTAGGTTTAATTAAAAATATGAGTAAATTACAAATTATAAGTAATATATATGAATAGTATGCTATATCTTTCATATTTATTTGAATAAATAATATAATAAGTGCTATTATATCTATTAATATCCCGAGTTTGACAGTTTCATCTTTTTTTTGCTCGCAATTCCTTATAAAATAAGGG
>CAYOAY010000075.1:0-4576 GCA_964402155.1 uncultured Muribaculaceae bacterium
CCCCCCCCTATGTCAATATTTTTTAACTTGAGTTTACAGGAGAAAGTTATACTTTACATTAAATAACTATAAACATTAAAGATTTATTAACTTAAAAGTTAGTTAAAATATAATAAATTAATATGATGTAATTTTAAAAATATAATTATTCATTTACCATTTTATCTACGCTACCAAATAATTTATTTAATCCAATTTTAAAATATTTAGCAAAGGTATTAGATGTATAAAGACCAAAATCAGATACAAAATTACTATAATCTTTTTTTATATTTACTATATAATTATCTACATCTATTTTTTTACCAGCTTTAACATCTTTTTCAAACTCTTTAATTTTTTCTTCAGTAAGTGATGTTTTTTTATTATTTATATCTTCATAATAGCCATTAGCAGAAGAAAAGTATAATACTAAAAAACTTATAAATAAAATAAATACAAATATATGAAATAATTTTTTATAGCTAATCATACTATGCCACCTATATATTCAATTAAAGAATCATATATTATATTCATTGTATTTTCTACTTCATCTTTTGTATTTTCTACTCCACCTACTTCAATTAAAAATAAATTACCAGAAATATCTTGATTATATACACCATTTACTCCTTTACCTTTTTTTTGCATAATACCTCTACTTATATTAGGAACTTTATTTTCAATTATATTATTAAGTCTATTTGCATTATCAAGATTAATACCATAAGATGAATTATCAAGACCAACAATAAATAAAACTTTAGCATAACTTTTATTATTATATACTAATGTACTTTTATTTTTACTTATAGAATCTCTATGAAAATCAATAAAATACTTTATATTAGGATATTTATTTTTAGCATCCATAATAAATTTTTTAGATACATCATATGACTTATAATATTTTAAATTATTATCTTGCAAAAAAGTAGTTATACTTTGTTCTTCAAATATTGTACTTATTTTATTATCATTTAATTTTTTTGCAAAATTAAATGATGCATCATATACAGAATAATTACTATAATCTTCCGTTTGATGTGTATTATATATATAAATTATAGGTTCTTTTTCATTTACACTAATACTTTGTTTTTGTACTGTTTGTACTTTACTTTCTTTTTTATTTGTCTTAGTTGTTTTTTTTGTTACCTTAATATTAGCTTTTTTAACGTTACTATTTAATAATAAGACAGGCTTATTTACTATGTTATCAATTTTAGTTGATATAACATTACTAATATTAAATGATATATAATTTATATCATCTTTTAAAATATTTTTCTTTAATTTATTTTTATTAAAATAATTAAATGCAAAGATATATGAAAAAAAGAAAAAAAACAAAAAAACATATTTAATAAATCTACCTTTTTTCTTTTTTTTCTTAAATGCTTTAAACTGTTTCATTATTTTATCACCGATTTTAATTTATCATATATAAATTATTATTATTGTCGAAGTTAAGTATAATATTTTATATGTCATGAAGTGCATGATTTATTGCATAACTTACTATATCTGATAATTTTTCAATTATAAAATCTACCTCTTTTGGAGTTACCATAAGATTATATCCAGTAGGTTCTAATACTTCATAAGTTAACTTAAGTAATTCTTCATCTGTTAAGTTACCTATTAATCCTAATAACTTTTGCTTATCTTTTATATTAATTTCTATATCTTTATTAAGATAATTAACACTTTTTGTAATTAATTTAGAAACTTTTGTACTTGCTAATCTTTTATTATATGCATAATCTTTAAACATATAATTAATAGTATCAAATACTATTACAGCAGCATCAACAACCGTTGGAATACCAAGAGCTATAACAGGAATATTTAAAGTATCTTTTGATATTTCCATTCTTTTATTGCCCACACCACTTCCTGGAAATATACCACTATCAGATAGCTGAATACTTCTATTTATTCTATCTATAGAAGATGATGCAAGTGCATCTATTACAATTACTAAGTCCGGTTTTGTTTCATTTACTACTCCTTTAATTATAGATAAAGTTTCAATACCAGTTGTGCCAGTTACTCCAGGATACATAGAAGATACACAAGAAAACTTTTTATCTACATCTATATTCATATCAAAAAGATGTTTAGTTACTATAATATTATCTGATACTAAAGGTCCTAATGAGTCTGGAGTAGATTTAATGTTACCAAGTCCTATAACTAAAGTTTTATCTTGTTTATTGTAACCAATTATTTTAAGCATTCTTTTTAACTCTTTTAATAAAACATTTGAAACTAATTGCTTATTATCAGTATCAGTTATATCATTAAATTCAATTGTTATATAACTTCCTTCTTTTTTACCAAGTTTATTATTTTTATCCAATTTTATAAAAGATGTTTTAATACCATTTTCTGTGTATATTTCCTCATCTATTTTATTTTCAAACTTCTCTGCTAAATCAATTGCCATATCTGTTCTAATTTCATATTTTTCTAAATTTATATTATGCATTATATATCACCTATCTTTATTTTTACCAAAAATAGTAATTATTATTGATTTTTTGTTATTTTTTTGATAAACTTATAGAAGTTATTGACCTTAGGAGGTGAAAAAGTGCCAAATATTAAAAGTGCTAAAAAAAGAGTTAAAGTTATCTCTAATAAACATGACGCTAATATTTTAAAAAAAGGAAGCATGAAAACTGCTATTAAAAAGGTAGAAAAAGAAGCTACTTTAGAAAATCTACAAACTGCATTTAAAAGAATTGACAAAGCTTTAGGTCAAGGAATTATAAAAAAGAATAAAGCAGCACGTGCTAAATCAAGATTATCAAAAAAAGTAAACGAAGCGAAGTAATTTTTACTTCTTTTTTTATTATATTACTGATATAATAAGTATGGTGATAACATATGAAAAAGTTTTTAAAATTAATTATAATAATTGTATTTACAGTAGTTTTATCTATCTATATTAAAGATAATTATTATGTAATAACAAATAAAATAGAATATATTTATAGAAAATATTTACAAAAAGATATAGTACAAACTTTAAAAGATAATGAATATAGCAAAAAAGAAAATTATAGTTATGTAAGTATTAATACTAATACTACTTTAAAAAGTAAAGATGATATAAAAAATGCAATATATACATTTTTAGATAATGGATGGAATACTTATACTGTAAGATGTGATGTTGATTATTTAAATTGTATTACTGATGCTAAAGAAATAGTAGAAAATAATACTTATTTAACTGATTTAAGTAATTATGTACATCCTTTTAATACTTTTGATAAAATAAATACTACATTTACTTCTACTGGATTAATAACTTTAGAAAAACAAAATAGATATCATAATGAAAGTATTGATAAATTAAATGATAAAGTAAATGAAATATATAATAAGTATTATGATCCATCTAAAAATGTTGTAGAAAATATTAGAATTTTTCATGACTATATTATAAACAATACCGTTTATGATACAAATAATAAAACTGGTATATCTAATATTAATTCTAGCACTGCCTACGGAGTACTTTTTGATGGAATAGGAATTTGTAGTGGATATACTGATGCTATGCAACTATTCTTAGAAAAATTAAACGTTAAAAATTACCGTATTTCATCTACTACTCATGTATGGAATTATGTTTTTGTAGAAGGTAAATGGTTACATCTTGATCTTACTTGGGATGATCCAATAATGAGTGATGGTTCTTCTGCTTTAAATCATGATTACTTTTTAATAGATTCAGAAAAATTAAAAAGTTTTAATGATGGTGAGCATAACTTTGATAGTAATATATATATGGAAACTAAATAAATATTCTTTCATTTTAAAAAATATGCATTAATTAAAATGCATATTTTTTATATATCAGATTTATTTATTTCTATTACTGGACGAAGGCCAAACATCTCATCTTCCTCATTGTCGAGCGGAGTATCGTTACCACTAAAATAGCCTGTTCTTCCTTCAGATGATGGAAGAACTACATATATCAGGTTTCTACTTTCTAAAGAAGCTGTATAATAAGCTGAATTATATATCCATTCTAAATTATTATTTATAACTTCATCTGTTGAACATATTTCATTACTAGCATCACAACCTAAAGCAACTAACTCTTCATATGTTATTGGCCTTATTTCATTTACTTTTTTATTTAATTTATCATTAAAATATTTTTTATAATTTTCTATAGGCTCATAAAAGTTAGAATTTTCATCATATACATATGCAGGATAAGTGTTTCCATATTTTTCTAATAAATTTCCATTTACATCTGTCCAGTAGCCCCAAGTATCATTACTTGGATTTACTCCCTGAAAAGAAAATGAAATTAAACCATATTGTGTTGTACCCGCAAAAGTTCCTTCACTATCCATTGAGATTGTTGTTTTATTACTTTGAAGACCATAATTTTCTATATTATTTTTGCTCAATATTTCTCTTGAAATTATTTCTTCATTATCGTCAAATACAACTTTATACCCTTCCATTAAATTATACTTAGCTAGTGCTGTAACTGTTGTTCCATTGTCACTAATTACATAAAAGTCTTCACTTTTGCCAGTATTAGTATTACAAAATGCTA
>CAYOAY010000076.1:0-4397 GCA_964402155.1 uncultured Muribaculaceae bacterium
TTTGGATATGATACTATTAATAAAATAGATTTAAATATGTATAAGATAGATTAGTGAAGTGATATTATAAAAGTAGATAGTTAAAAATATTAAAAGATATTAAATTAATACTTAGTTATATGAAAAAGTATTAATTTAAAGAGTAAATCCTTTATTATCTTCTTTTCTTACTATAATTCCTTTACAATTAATTGCATATTATGTTGCATATAAAAAAAGGATGCAGTATAGATAAATCTAGAAATTTAGCTAAATCTGTAACTGTTGAATAAGTATAAAAATAGTTTAATTATACATACTAATTATGGTGATATTATGTATTATTTAAACTGTTTTTTTATATATTCTATTTTAGGATATTTACTTGAAAGTATTGTTGCATTTATTACTCATTCTAATTTTAAAAGTGGAATATTATATGGTATTTGGACACCTGTATATGGTGTTGGAGCTATAACTATTTTATTTATATCTAAGTATTTATTTAAAAATTTACATATGAATAGAATAATTGAAACTATTATTATGGTTATTGTAGTTGCTATTGTACTTTCTACTATAGAAGCTTTAGGTGGTGTTTTAATTGAAAAATTATTTAAAAAAGTATTTTGGGATTATAATAAACATAAATATCATATTGGAAAGTATATATCTCTTGAGATGACTTTAATATGGGGTTTTATAAGTATTATATTTGTATATATAATTAATCCTCTTCTTAATAATATAATAAAAAAAGTACCTAAAAGTATTACTTTAGTACTTATTATTTTATTTGTTATAGATTCTATTTTTACTTTTGTTAAGTATAGAAAATAATATTATAGTATTTTATCTACTAAGCCATATTTTAAAGCTTCATCTGCTGTTAAATAATGATCTCTTTCAGTATCTTTTTCTATTTTTTTAATATCTTTGTTAGTTAAGTTAGATAATATCATATTAAGTTTATTTCTTAAGTAAAGAATTCTATCTGCAACTATTTTAATTTCTGTAGCTTGACCATTTACTCCACCTAATGGTTGATGGATCATAACTTCGCTATTAGGTAATATATATCTTTTACCTTTTTTTCCTGCAGCTAAAAGTATAGATGCCATAGAGGCACTAAGTCCAATACATATAGTAGATACATCACTTTTAATATAATTCATAGTATCATAAATAGCCATACCAGCTGTTATACTACCACCTGGACTATTTATATATATACTAATATCTTCATTTGATAATGAATCTAAATATAGCATTTGACTTATTATAATATTTGCAGTATCATCGTTTATTTCTCCACTTATAAATATAATTCTATCTTTTAATAACCTAGAATATAAGTCATAACAACGTTCTCCACTATGAGTTTTTTCAATAACATTTGGAATAAGATTCATAAATTTATCACCTAGTAATATTATGTATAAAGTATTTAAAAATATTATTCAAATAATGTGACATTTTCTTTCATTTTTGATAGAATAATATTAAAGATATAATAAAGGGTGAATTTTTATGGCTAATATTAAAATAAAATATAATGATAAGGAATATGAATATCAAAGAGATATAACTCTTTTAGATGTTTCAAAAGATTTTAAAGATAATTATAAAAAAGATATTATAGTAGCTTCTATAGATAATCGTATAGTAAGTTTAGATACTAAATTAACTAAGTCATGTAAAGTATCTTTTTATGATATGACAAGTGTATATGGTAATAGAGCATATTTAAGAGGAATATATTTTTTATTATCTAAAGCAGTTAAAGATGTTGTTAATTGTGATATTAAAATTATGCATACTTTAGATACTGGTATATACTGTGAGGTATTAACTAATAATTTAATATCTGAGGTAACTGTTGAAAAAATAAAAATAAGAATGAGAGAACTTATGCAGTCTTGTATACCTATTACAAAGATTATGGTATCAAGATTAGAAGCTATTGATTATTTTTCTAAAATAAATCAAAATGATAAAGCATCTTCTTTAAGATTTATTAGTAATTCTAGTATTAGTCTTTATAAATTAGATGATTGTTTAGATTATTTTTATGATATATTACCATGTAATACTAAGTATTTAAATGAATATAATTTAAAATATTTAAAAGATAATAAGATCGTTTTATTAGTTCCAAATCCTTATGATAATGAATCTAAACTTAAATTTGAAAAGGATGATAATTTTATTGAAGCTATAGAGAAAAATGATAAGTTATTAGAAGCATTACATATTAATACATCAGTTGAACTTAATAATACAATATCAACTGGTGATTATGCGGATATAATAAGAATTAGTGAGTCTTTATTTAATAATGATTTAATTGATATAGTAGATAAAATAACTAAAAATAAAAATATTAAAATGGTATTAATAACCGGAGCATCATCATCTGGTAAAACAACTACATCTAAAAAATTAACTTTATTTTTAAGAAGCAAAGGATATGATCCAATTCCTATTTCTATAGATGACTTTTATTATGATTTAAAAGATAGGGTATTAAATGATAAAGGAGAACCTGAAAAAGAAAGAATAGAAGCTATTAATACTAATTTATTTAATGAAATAATATCTGAACTATTAGATAAAAAGGAAGTTTATTTACCTAAGTATAATTTTGCTAAGGGTATTTCAGAAAAAAGAAGTATAAAAACTAAGATGAATGATAATAGTATATTAATAATAGAAGGTATTCATGCTTTTAATGAGAAATTAACTGAGATGATACCTGATAGAAATAAATTTAAATTATATATTGCACCTTTAACTCCTCTTAATATAGATAATCATAATTTATTTAGTAGTAATGATAATAGATTATTAAGAAGAATAGTTAGGGATAATAGGATGCGTGGTGTTAATGCTTCTGAAACTTTGAAAATGTGGAGAAGTGTAAGAGATGCTGAAGAAGATATGATTTTTCCATATATAAAAGATGCTGATACTATATTAAATACTTCTTTAGTATATGAATTAGGTGTTTTAAAAACATATGCTGAGCCTTTATTATTTTCTGTATTAGAAGATGATCCTAATTATAAAGATGCATTAAGATTAATTAATTTATTTAGAGTAATATTAGGTATTCCATCAGATGATGTGCCTGAAGATTCTATAATTAGAGAATTTATTGGAGGAAGTTGTTTTAAAGATTAGAAAATGGTAAAATATATATTAGGAGAGTGATAGAATATGGCATTAAAAGTTGCTATAAATGGTTTTGGGAGAATAGGAAGGTTAATATTTAGACTTATGATTGATGATCCTTATTTTGATGTTGTAGCGATAAATGATTTAACAGATGCAAGTCAATTAGCTTATTTGTTAAAATATGATACATCTCATAGAAGATATAATGTTGATAATATATCTTCAAGTAAAGATAGTATTATAGTAAATGGTAAAAATATAAAAATATATAAAGAAGCTAATCCAGAAATGTTACCATGGAAAGCTTTAGATATAGATTTAGTTTTTGAATGTACTGGTTTTTTCACCTCTAAAGAAAAAGCAGAAGCTCATATAAAAGCTGGATGTAAAAAAGTTATTATATCAGCACCTGCTAAAGGAGATTTAAAAACAATAGTATATAATGTTAATCATAATATTTTAACAAGTGAAGATAAAATAATTTCTGCAGCAAGTTGTACAACAAATTGTCTTGCACCAGTAATGAAACTATTATGTGATAATTATGGAGTTGAAAAAGGTTATATGACGACTGTTCATGCATATACTAATGATCAATCAACTCTTGATGTTGCTCATAAAAAAGGACATTTATCTAGAAGAGGTAGAGCAGCTGCAGCTAATATAGTTCCATCATCAACTGGAGCAGCATCTGCAATAGGACTTGTTATACCAGAACTTAAAGGTAAATTAGATGGTATGGCAATGCGTGTTCCTGTTACGACAGGTTCTGTTATAGATTTATCTTTAGAGTTAAATAAAAAGGTTACTAAAGATGAGATAAATAAATTATTTATTGATAATCAAACAGAAACGATAAAATATACAACTGATCCAATAGTATCTAGTGATGTTATAGGTATTAACTGTGGTGCTTTAGTAGATGGTTTATTAACTAACGTAATAGAAGTAAATGGTAAGCAGTTAGTTAAAGTAATAGCTTGGTATGATAATGAAATGAGTTATTCTAGTCAAATGGTTAGGACAGCCAAATATTTTGGGAATTTATAAAAGATAAAAGTTAAGAATATAAATCATTTAAATTAGTATTATAAATTACAAAAATTAAAAAATGGTAAAATGGCTTCAAGAAATTATTTTTGAAGTCTTTTTTATTTTTTTCATTAATTTACATCTTAAAATATACATGTTATAACCCGAGTTTTTCAGTTACAAAATGTAAAAATGTCTATTTTTTGTTG
>CAYOAY010000077.1:0-4304 GCA_964402155.1 uncultured Muribaculaceae bacterium
TATAAATACTGGCTAAAATGATACTTTTTTGTTTTAACAACTGAAAAAGTCGGGAGTTTAATAAAATTTAGTGATATATAATTATTATTTTTTGTATAATTTATATTTTGTTAAATATAATTCTGAAAATATTTTTTGGTTAAACAGATTAATTTGTATGTTATAATATAATAAATAAAAGAATAGTAATGTCTTTAAATAATGGAGGTATTTATGGATTTATATAAAAAATTGGGCGATTTGATAAATCAATTAAAAAATATTTTTACTTCTAATAATGGTAAAATATTGTATGACAAAAAAACGCAGGACAAAGTAAATAATTTATTAGAAGAGATTGCTAATTTATCAAAAACTTTTGAAAATAGCATTAAAAGAGAGAGAAGGAATATTAAAAATGAACTTACTATAATAGATACTAAAACAGGTAAAAAAGTTGAATTAGTAGATGTAAATAGTATGACTAATAGAGTTAAAAATGTTCTATCTAAAAATAATATTTTTTCTTGTTTAAAATCATTAGCTTTAACTAATAAATGTGCACATATATTTGACGGAGATATAAAAAGAATAAAATCTAATATTGAAAAATACTATAATTTAATATATTATCCATCTTTTGATGAAAAAACATTTAGTTTTATGGATTCTGTTGAACAGGTTTTTCCTTACAAAAACTTCTTATTTTATAATTTAGACGGAATAGAAGAAGGGAAGTTCGATAAAATATGTAAAGCTTTGTTCAGTGATAATAAATTAAATAAGGAAACAAAAATAAGTATATTAAAAAGTTTAAACATTACATTTGATATTAAAAATGAATCACAAATTAATGATAAATTTGAAAAAATAAAAAATCAAAAAGAAAATCTTGTTTATTCATATCTTATACAACAATATAAAACTGGTAAGTATGTTTTATTATTGCAAAGTAAAATGTTTGCTATTAAAGATGAATATATATCTATGATAGGCCAATTATTAAAAAATGATGTGAGATTTACAAATGTAAAATATGAATTAATAAGAACACCAGATGCTACTCCTGGATTTGAATATATGCTAGTAATTGATGATAGAGATTTACAATATTATATTGAAGTTCATATGCCAAATTTTGTTGCTACTAGTTTAATTGAACAATATGGTTTATTTGAAAGTAAAGAAAGAAAAACTCAAAAATTAGGGGCATCCGCAGTTTATGAAAGGTCAAAAAATGAAATTAATGGAGTTTTAAAAGCTTTAAACACTGGGTTATTAGAAGGGAAAAAAAGAGCGCAAATTATAACTAGAGGATTTTGCAGAAATAGTGTTACTGATGATTTACAAACTGAAATTTTAAGCGATAAAGTTGATTCGGAAAAAAATGAAAGTGAATTAGAAGATTATTCTTTTATTACTGATAAAATTGAAGAGCCACTATCACTTTTAGAAAAATATTTACTTTCTAATAAAAGATATTTAAATGAGATTGAATTTAATAGAGAAATACAAAAAAATGAAAATTATCCACTAAATCTTGCTAAGAATATTGCTCATAAAAACTATTATAATATTTATATTAATTTTGATGATGATAACAAAATAGAATTTATAAAATTTTCTTTAAACGAACTTAAAAATGGTGATGCTTTTGATAAGACAATTCTTCAAACTATTAACAATAATATTCATAATTATGATCATAATTTGATTGGGGAATTATTGATAAATAAAGACATATTAAAAAAAGAGTTTGTTTATAATAGAAAATATACGATTGATAAAATGTTAAATATAACTAAAGAAGATAAAAATATGAATAGTTATATTAATGAAAAATTGATATATGGTCAAAAAGAAGAAATTAACAAATTAATGAATGAGTATATAATTAAATATCTATATGATAAATATGATAAGGAGAATAATAAAAATGGACCTAAAAGATAAAGAAAAGAAAATATATAATCAACTTATAATTTTTCAAAATGGGGATGATAAAGATAAGTCATTTGCTTTTGAATGTATTGGTTATTTGGGAAATGAATATATTCATGATACTCTTGAAAAAAGATTGGATATAATTAAAGAAAAAATTATACAATATCTTAATAAAAAAGAAAAAAATAAGTAGTATTTGAGTGTGTATGGAATTCTGTGTAAATAGTATCTAACCATGATAGTTAGGGATCTTATATAGGTTCCTTTTTTGTTATTTGCATACTCTAATATTAAGTTAAAAGATTAGATTAAATCTCTTTTATAAATTCATTGTGTCACTTTTTTTGATATTTCAAGTTAGTATAGAAAAATTATACAATATAATGTATAATTTTAATATAAATTTAAAATGGATGTGAATTATGGAAGAAACGATAAACGTAAAATATCAACTAAAAATATCTTTACCAATAGCATTTGAAAGTTTAATTAATATATTAATGACACTAGTAGATACTTTAGTAATTTCTTTAGTAGGTACAAAAGAACTTGCTGCACTTGGTGCAATGACAGTTATTTTGAATTTAATGCAGATGAGTATTCAAACTATAAATGTTTCTAATAACACACTGGTTGCTAAATCTTTAGGGGAAGGCAATTTAAACAAGTCAAAATTGATAACGGGAAATTCAATTATTTTAACATTGTTTATTTCAATAATTACAATAGTTTTAATTGCTTTTATACAACCTGTTTTTCCTATTTTGTTTAATGTAGATACTATAGCAATTTCATATTTAACTATTAGGTTATTTGGATTTATTCAAAGTAGTATAGTAACTGTTTTATCTGGACATCAAAGAACAGTAGGAAATCAAAAAAATATTATGTATTTAAGAATATTTGCAGTTTTATTAAATCTGATTTTAGATATTATCGCAGTAAAAAATGGATATGAAATTAAAGGAGTTGCTTTAGTTACAGTATTTATTGATACATTATTAGCATTATATTTAATTATATATTCTAGGAATAATGTTAAAATAAAATTTATTAACGAATATTTTAAAGATGTTGTTAAATTATTTAAATGAAATTTTGTTGAAAGAATTGTTTCAAGGATGGATAATTTTATTTTTAATTTAATAGTTGCAAGAATGGGAAATTTAGAGTATTCGATTCATGTTATTTTAATACAAATTGCTAATATATATGAATCGTTTATACAAGGGTTTGGAGATGGAATTACAATAAGTGTAGGGATAGCCACAGGAAAAAAAGATAACAAATATATGTTAAAAGTAAAAGATGCTGCTAAAAAACTGATTAGATATAGTTCAATAGTATTGCCTTTTGTAGTTTTAATAATTTCTATTATAATTATGAATATTTCTTTGAGAGATTATGAATTGCAGATAATTTTTTTGAAAGTATTGCCTTTGTTTTTAATAGGCTGTTATATAACAATGTCAGCCACATATTATTTTTCTATATTAAGGGGATTTAGAGATTTCAAATTTCTCGCTAAAAGAAATATAGTAAGTTCTACTATAAAAATATTTGTTGCAACAATTTTATCATATACTTCGCTTGGTATTGTTGGAGTATGGATAGGTTATCTTGCATATGGAATAATGCAAAAATATTTATCAAAGACAAGATATAAAAAATTAACTTTAGAAGCGAAAAATTATGAAAGATTTAATTGATATAAAAATTATTCAGTGTAATAAATATATAAAGATTTAATAAAATAGCAAATATTCTTAAATATATAATTTTTTTAGGATTTACTTCTGATTATGCTTGAATAGTTTATTACTAATTACATTAACTTTGTATTCAAGTATTGTAAGAGTAGTAGGATATGTAATTATGTATTGAGTTGGTTCTACAAATTGTAGATTTGTTTTAGTTAAGTGTTTAACTTTACCATTTTTTTGTTTCATAAGTATAGTCTTTAATGATTTCTAAAATTTCAATATTTGGTTTTAATTCTTGTATTATTTTAAATTCAAGCATAAAAAATGTCCTCCTTTCTGGAAAGAGAACATTTAAGTTTTATATAAAATAAAAACTTACGAACTTTAATTAGTTCGTAAGTTGATTTCAAATGGAGCAAGTGAGGAGAATCGAACTCCCGTCTCAGCCTTGGCAAGGCCACGTACTAACCGTTGTACTACACCTGCAAAATGGAGGGGCCAGCCGGACTCGAACCGGCGATCGTGGAGTTGCAGTCCAATGCCTTACCAACTTGGCTATAGCCCCAATTACATATGCAAAAAGATTATAACATAACTATTAATAAAATATCAAGAGTTATTACTTTTAAGTTTCGGTTTTTTACATATTTTTTTATCATTTTGTGATTAAATTATGAA
>CAYOAY010000078.1:0-4039 GCA_964402155.1 uncultured Muribaculaceae bacterium
TCTACTTACTTTTTTACAAATTAACAAAATTTATTCTATTTTACTGATTAATTCCTTATTTGCTTTATTTTAGTAGTTTTAGATAACCAATCTTCTTTTGTTATTATCATTATATATTTATCAAGCATTTTATTATTTTCAAATAATACTGAATCATATTTTATTTCAAAAGGCTTAAACCCTAATTTACTAAGTACTCTTTTTGATTTAACATCACCATCTAAATAACCACATATAATATTATCATATCCAATTTCAAAAAGATAATTTAAAACTTCACAAACAGCCTCAGGTGCATAACCATGACCCCAATAATTAGGATGAATATTAAAAACTAACTCTATACTATTTTTTTCTAAATTCTCATCCCCAGTTAAAATATTACCAACAGCTTCATCATTTAAATATATAATCCAATCAAACATGTGTGCCTTAGCAATTTTTTTAAAATATTTATTTATTCCACCATTAAACCATGATTTTATTTTTCTTTCATCTTGTTTTTCAAACTCAATCATATCATCAATATACATTAATTTTTTGAAATCATATTCATATACTTTTAAGTAATCTTTAATTGTTCCTTTATTTAAAGTTAATCTTTTAGTTTTTAATAAAACTGATTCATAATTATTATACTTCATATTACCACCATACTTTCAAATATATAAAATTCTTTCTATATGGTTACTTATTATATCAGTCAGCTAAAAAGATCGCAAGATAAACTTATAATTTAATTATTATTTTCAAGTCTTAATTTTTTAAAATATTTTTAAAAAACACTTGATTAATAAGTTTTTTCTTGATATTATAGTGTTATAAGTTTTTTAGCGACGTAGCTCAGCTGGCTAGAGCGTTCGGTTCATACCCGAAAGGTCGTGGGTTCGATCCCCTCCGTCGCTACCAATATGTAAAGTTACCAGATATTTTTATATCTGTTTTTTTATATTATCTATTTCTTTTTGCATAGCATTAACCATTTTTTCAAGCATTAAAAGAGTTTGCCTACTATCATTAATATCATTAAAATCATAATTATAGTTTTCATTATTAGTTCCTTGTGCAAACGTTGCAGAATTATTTCTACCAGTTTCAGTTGAACCAGCAGGTTCTAACCCTCTTTCTTGCATAACAGCTCTATAAAAAGCATTAGTAGATAAAACCTGTGCAACAAGCATAAGCCAGTTACCAACGGCATTTTGCTCATTAGCAGTCATATCATCTATTAAAATGTAACCAACTACAACCGCAGATAAAGAAAAAAGTTTAGGAGGAACATTAGGTAACAAAACAATCCCTCCTTTATATAAAATTATATTCTTTAAAAAAAATAATTTTACTAATTAAATGCAAGTTCAACATCTATATTTTCATCTTTTAACGCAATATAAAGATAAATAAACCCACTAATTGCTATTAATAAAGATCCTATAAAAGATAAATAAACTAAATGTTTTTTCTTATCAGAATCATACTTATTTAAAGCATTTATATCATCTATAGAATCTTTTAAAAAATAAAGATAAACTATAACTAATATAGAAAATATTAAAATAAGAGTATTTTTATACTTTTGCTTACTTTCTAAATCACCTGTTATAAAATGCTTTTTCTCTAACATATTAGAATAAAAACTTAATATTATTATCCCAATATATATTATCCAAACTATTTCCTCATTCTTAAGTTTATTTAATTTATAATTTAGTTCATTAATATTCATACTAGATTATATGATTTTATTTTCTAAATACTTCATATAATTTAATTAAATAATTATAAATAAAAGGAGCTCTATATATACTTTTAACATCTTTATCTTCTATAGCTCTTATTATTTTTATTACTATAGAGTCTAAACTTTTTTCTTCTGCTAATTTAAATAATAAATGTTCTATATTATATATTTTATCTTTAATATCTTTAAAATATTTTCCATTATTATATTTACTATTTAATAGTTT
The DNA here is from genome assembly GCA_964402155.1 of uncultured Muribaculaceae bacterium. Taxonomy (GTDB): domain Bacteria; phylum Bacillota_I; class Bacilli_A; order RF39; family UBA660; genus Aphodocola. The sequence continues at coordinate 1,968 of CAYOAY010000078.1, forward strand.
TTGATTAAAACCTGTATGATATAAACCAGGTTCTATTATTACTACTTTAACATTTTTATTAATTAAATATAATTCTTTTTGAAGAGCTTTACCTATTGTTGTAATACTAGCTTTAGTTGCAGAATATATACCTAAAAAGGGAATTGAAATTTCACTAGCTACTGATGATGCTAATACTACTTTTCCACTATTTTTATTAATCATTTGTCTTAATATTAGTTTAACTAATTTAAAATTGGAAAAAACATTTACATCAAAACACTCTTTTACTTTATTTATATCAGCTTCTATAATAGAAGATGAATATGCCATAGCAGCATTACTATATAAAACATCTATATCCAAATCTAATACCTTTTTTATATCATCTTGTTTTGTAATATCTATTTTTAATACTTTTATATTTTTAATATTCTTTAGTTTTCTTTTAAGTTCTTTAGCTTCATTATTTGTATGACATGTTAAAAATACTTTATGTTCTCTATAAGATAAAGTAAGTGCTGTTAAATATCCTATACCACTATATGCACCTGTTATTAATACTTTCATAAAAAATCACCATTTATATGGTGACCAATTTAATTATTTTTATTCTCAAGTAATATATGGAACTTATTTAAAATTTCATATATATTTGTACAGCTCATAAAACATATTACAGCATTATCATGTTTAAGTAACTTCTTTACTGTATCTAATGATATTTTTTCTGAATTAGGTATTTTTTTGATTAATTCATCACTAGATACAAAAGGATAATCTTCCTTTTTTTCTCTATCACAGTGTATATCCATAACATATGCTTTATCAGCTATTTTTAATGCATCAACAAAATCATCCATCAAATCTTTAGTTCTCGAATAAGTATTAGGTAAAAATACTGCTACAACTTCTTTATTTGGATATTTTTGCTTAGCTGATGTTATAGTTACTTTAATTTCAGTTGGATGATGAGCATAATCATCTATTGTTATTACATTTTTAAATTCTTTTATTTTAAATCTTCTTTTTGCATTTGAAAAAGTATGAAGATTATTTGAAATTATATCTTTATTTACATTTTCCATATAGCAAACTGTAATAGCAGCTAGTGCATCTAATATCATATGTTTACCATATAATGGTACGTCAAAATGTCCAGAAAAATTATTATCTATATATAAATCAAACTCACTACCAGACTCTTTTAATAAAATATTTTTAGCCTTAATATAATTATCATCATTAAAACCATAATATATAACTTTGTTATCTAGATTCATTTTTCTTATATTTATATCATCACCACATGCTATAACAGTTTTAGCTTTATTAGCAAACTTTTCAAATGTACTTATAATTTCATTTATATCTTTATAACATTCAGTATGTTCAAGTTCTATATTAGTTATAATAGCATAATAAGGTGTATAAGATAGAAAATGCTTTTGATATTCACAAGACTCTAAAACAAATAATTCATTTTTCGAACTTGCAAAACCTGTTCCGTCTCCTATAAAATAGTTACATCCAATACTATTTTTTAATATGTGTGAAATCATAGTTGAAGTAGTTGTTTTTCCATGAGTACCCGCTACTGCAATAGTTTTAAATTCCAAGCTTAGTTTTCCCAACAAATCATTATAAGGTATAATTTCAAGTCCTAATTCTTTTACTCTTTTTATTTCTGGATGTTCTAAAGAAAAAGCTTTTGAATATGTAACTATAGTATTTTTATCTATGCCATGATTATTATCATGATATATTTTTATATTTCTTTTATTTAGTCCTTCTTCAGTAAATTTATATTCTTTTGTATCATCATAACCAGATACATCATTACCTAAATCAAATAATATTTGAGCTAATGTAGACATACCAGATCCTTTTATACCTATACAATAATATTTCATTTCAATTCACCTCTTATATATTACATTATATCACTTTTATTAAAAAAACTATATGAATTTAATTTTATTTGTGTTATAATTTCGTTGTAGCTGCCGGTATGGCGGAATTGGTAGACGCGCTGGACTCCCGACTTTTTCAGTTGTCGAATCAAAAAAGTATCATTTTCCCCAGTAATTATA
>CAYOAY010000079.1:0-4021 GCA_964402155.1 uncultured Muribaculaceae bacterium
AGTGAGACATTTTCGCAAGTTAACACTTAAGACATTATCACAAATTAATCATAAATAAAGAGTTTATTGCAAAATAAGTCGTCTTGACTTATTTTTATTTTTATATATAATATTTTTGTCTTTAAGGGGGGATAGTCTGAAAAATAATTATATTTTTCATCACTATGTGTGCATTGAACGAAGTGAAAGGAATGTGTGGTTATTATGGAAGTTAAAAGATTAGTTGAATTAGCTAAATTAACTAAAGATAAGAAAATAATAGAAGATATAATAAAGCATTATGAACCTTATTTTAGTGATATGGTAAAAAGAATATATGGGAAGGAGTATTGTGGTATTAGTGTTGAAATTCTTCCTATGATTATTAATTATTATTTTGAAAATAATATTAAAGAAGATTTATCTACATATTTAGTAAAAAATGTTAAAAATATATTTAAAGTAGGTAGAAATTTTAATGAATTAATTAAAAGTGAAAATAGTAAGATGATTAAATTTTATTATATTAATTTTATGCACAGAAAATTATTAGAAAATAATATAACTAAAATATTATCTAAAGAAGAACTTTTTGAATTATGTTCAAAAGATGCTACAACTTTTTATAATAATTATATTAGAACGGAAAAAAGAACTAATGCATCATTTTATTTTTTAAAATTAATTGAAAGGCAATTAGGAAGATATCAAGATGAAGATGTTTTATTACTTACGTATGCAAAAAAAGTAAAAGTAACTGATAATATAAAAAACTATTTTTATGATAAATATAAAGATTTATTAAGTAATTATTGTAATAATGATATAGTTTGTTATAAAACTAGTATTGATAATGCTTTAAATTTAAAAGTAGTTAATATATTTGGTGATTTTAAAACTACTGTAATAAATCAAATTGAAAAGTATCGTAAAGCGTATAAAGCGTACATAATAAATGAAATACAAAAAGTTAAAAACCATGAAGATGCAGATATAGAAGAAATAAAAAAGTATTATTCTTATATTAAAGATTTATTTTTTGATAATTTACATTGTAAAGTACATATTAATGATGATGAATTAAGAAATTTAATTGATATAAAATATGAAGATTATTTTAAAGCAGGCATAATATATATATCTAATAATAAAGATGGTTATTTAGCTAGTTATATTAATAATAGACTAAAAGGATTTTTTTATTCATTAAAATATTTATATAAGAATGATTATATAGAAGATAAAAAACAAAATATTAAATAATAAATATAAATACCTTATAAATATAAATTTATTAAGGTATTTTTTAATTACTTTATGCATAAAGTTTTTATTGAATTAAGTTTTGAAATTTAGTATACTTTAGGTAGAATAGGAGTGATAAAAATGATGATTTTTCAATTTATAGGTATTCAGATATTTTCACTTATGTATTTATTGCTAGTTCTTATTATTTATTCTTCTAAAAAAAGATATAAAGCAGCTGAAAATGATATATTTAAAATATTATTAATTTTTACTATGTTTGAACTTATATTAGATATAGTAACTTCATATTTAATAAGATATAGCTATTTATTTCCTAATATAACCCCAATTTTTTGTAAAGCTTTAATGTCAGGTTATCAAATTTGGGCAGCTATACTTATGCTTTATGTACTTTTATTACCTAAAGAAAAAAAATATAATTCATTAAAAGAATTAATTAGTAAGAGTTGGAGCTTCCAAATAGGTTGTATTATTGTTTTTATATTAGCTTTTACTATGTTTTTAATGCCTACAAATTATATTTATGATAGTAATTATAACATCTCATACATAGTAGGTTTTTCTACTATTTATAATTATGCTGTGTCAATAATTTATTTATTAATTATATTATTTTCAATTATAATAAATGGTAAAAAAATATCTTTTTCTAAGAGACTTCCTATATTTATTTTTATAATTACAGCATGTATTTTTTTACCTATTCAAAGATTTAATAGTGATGTACCTGTTTTAATAGTGCCTTTAATGTCTTATGCTATTATGATCATGTATTTTACTTTAGAAAATCCAGATATAAAATTAATAAAAGAATTAAATGAATTGAAAAAAGAAGCAGAAGAATCAGTTAAATATAAGACAACTATATTAGATAATATTTCTTATAATATGAAAACACCAATGAATACAATAATGAGTCTTACTCAATTGCTTACACTAAAAGATTTAAAGCCTGATGAAATAAAATATGTTCAAAATATAAATAATGCTTCTAAAATATTATTTGAAATGATAGATAATACTATTGATGCTTCTAAAATTGAATCTGGAATATATAAAATAAATAATATTGAATATAAACTAAGTAGTATGGTTAAGAAGCTTTATTTTGAAACTTTAAATTCTATAAGTAATGATAATGTGAAGTTAGAGTTTAATGTAAATGAAAATATTCCTTCAATATTATATGGTGATTGTGATAAATTATATAGAGTATTATCTAATATTTTATCTAACTCTGTAAAATATACAAATGTTGGTAAGATTATATTTAGTATAGATGGAATTATAATTGATAATAAAGTAGAATTAATATTTAAAATTTCTGATTCAGGAATTGGAATAAAAGAAGAAAATTTTGATAAAGTATTTAGTAAATTTAGTAAAATTGATGATAAAAAAGAAGTAAAAGGAACTGGGTTAGGATTGTATTTATCTAAAAAAATGATTGAAATGTTAAATGGTGAAATTAGTTTTGAAAGTACTTATGAAGCTGGAACTACATTTTATGTAAAAATAAAACAAGATATTAAGGATTTAGCTTGTATAGGAAAAGTAGAATATAAAAACAATATTGATAATAGTCTTAATTTATTTGATGCATCTGGGTATAAAGCATTAATTATAGATAATAATAGACAAGATATAAATGTTATGAAAATGATATTAAAGGAATATAAGTTAAATATAAAAGATATTTTAATACTTGAAGATAATTATGATTCACTAAATATAGATGAAAAATATAATTTAATATTTATAAATGGTAAATCTCTCGGTGAAGATAATTTGCGTATTTTAAGAACTTTTCTTAGTAAAGATGGAAAAATAATAGCTCTTACATCTAACTTATTAGATAATTCATGCAATTATTCTATAAGTAATATATATGATGAATGTCTTTTAAAACCAATTGATTTATTGGAAATTGATAAAATACTAAATAAATATTTTAATAAATAATTTGATGTAAAATATTTATATTTGATAATAAACTACTAAATTTATTGTGTAATTAATAGTATTTATGATATACTTTATTTGTTGTTTGGAGGTAATAAGATGGAGTGTAAGGTTCCTAATCATTTAGCTATTATAATGGATGGTAATGGTAGATGGGCACAAAATAAAGGATTAAAGCGTACTAAAGGGCATCAAAAGGGTGCAGAAGTATTAAAGAAAATATCTGAGTATGTTTATGATAAAAAAATAGAGGTTTTGAGTGTATTTGCTTTTTCAACAGAAAATTGGAAAAGAGATAAAGAAGAAATAGATTATTTAATGGATCTATTTATTAAAGCTTTTAAAGAAAATTTTGAAACAGTTAAGAAAAAAGGTGTTAAGGTTGTTTTTTCTGGAGTTAAAACGAAATTAAATGATAAAGTTATTAAGCAAATGGAAAAGATGACTGAAGAAACTAAAAATAATAAAAATGGTATATTTAATATATGTTTAAATTATGGTGGCCAAGATGAAATAGTTGAAGCTACTAAAGAGATATGTAAAGATGTTATTAATGAAAATATATCTTTAGAAGATATTAACTCTAGTATTTATAATAAATATATGTTTAATGATTTACCACCTATTGATTTAATGATAAGAACTAGTGGAGAATATAGAATAAGTAATTTTATGTTATGGCAATTAGCATATTCTGAACTATATTTTACAGATGTATTATGGCCTGATTTTAATGAAGAAGAATTAAATAAAGCTATTGAATCATATAATAATAGAGATAGAAGATTTGGTGGAGTAAAGAAAAAATAGT
>CAYOAY010000080.1:0-3782 GCA_964402155.1 uncultured Muribaculaceae bacterium
ATATGGAAATAATTTTTTACCTATTCGCATACATCTTCACCTCAAAAGTATATAATTCTCTTAAATCAGTATCAAGCTCTATTTTATACTTCTTACCTTCCTCTATTTTTATATTCTTTAATTTTCCATCAACAATATCTACTGGAATTCCATTTATTTTGCAATCACTTACATTAATATTATATCTAGAATTAGAATCATCCAAATACTTTAGTTCTAATTCACAATTGTTTTCAGTATATAAAGATTCGAAAGAAATTACCAATTTACCTAATCTTTTGTCAGGAACAAATAACCTGTATTGCATACCACTTAATTGTGCAAGTGTCATTATTTCTTTATCAGAATCTTCATTCTTATACCCAGTTTCATCATTAGAATCATGTGTATCACTACCAGATGAATTATTGTTACCACTTGGAATTGGGGAACCTTCTCCATCTTCTTCATGATCGCCTAATCCTGGTGAAAGTGAGTTACCATCATCATCAGGTTTAGTTCCAATTTTATCCTTAACCTTATTTTTAACTTTTTTAACAATTTTTGGCTTTTCTACTATGACATCTGCTTCTCCAGTTCCAATATTACTATCTTCTATACCTGGTAAATATTCACTAGCACCTTCTACATCGGTTTCTTTTATTTCACTTGTTGATAATTTATCATATACATAATTAATAATTGAATCATTTAAAGTTTTTAATATATGTCTTAATTCACTTTTCATGTCATCATCATCAATTCTATTGACTTCCCAATTTGTATGTTGTGGATTTTCGATATCTCTTAATAATGAATTTAAATTATTATCACCTATAATACACATAGCTGAACATGGAACATTTGATATTCTAGATAAAGCCTTTATTTTCATATATGGATATCTTATCATAACGCATTCATTAGTTGCTAAATCTGATTCATCTTTACTAAATCCTTTTAAAAAAATATCTATTTTACCATAATCTTCTATTTCTAATGTATTTTTAAATACATTTGGATCTGTTAATAATATATATTGAGATTTAATATTATTGTAACTTCTTTTTAAAATATAATCTTCATTATCAATTAACTCTCCTAAATTATTTTTATTGATTTCTAGATCATCTACTGTAACTTCAAGTTCTTCATAGTATATTGCACACATAAAACTATCTAATATTTTTGTTATAAGTTCTTTTTTCCAATTATTATTTTTTCTAAAACCTAATATGTAAATATCAGTACCAGTTGTTTCTCTTTTATAAGATTTATCTAAATTGAAATCTTCAAGTATAGGCATATTTTTATTATTAAGTCCAAAATAACCAGTTCCTTGTGTTTTTTCATCAGTACCTTCCATTCTTGTAGAACACAATTTGCATATACCAATATATCCTTTTTCTCCATCCATATTTAATGTTGAGTAAAAAACTGTATTAAATGAACTAGCAACAAAAGATGCAAACTTACCTATACCCTTTGAACCACCTTTTGCACCATTTTTATCACTTATTCCTGTACCTCTTGTTAAAAGATAGAATGGACTATCGTCTAGGTTATTTATTCCTTTTAAGCCTACAGTATTAAAATCACTTACTCTTATACAGTGTATAATACTATTGTTTATATTATTCTTCATATTAAAAAGTGTATTATATAGTTTTAAATTGTTTTTTCTATAATCTAAACATGAATCAATTTCTTTCTCTATTCTGTCCACACCTGGAATTTCATCTCTAATTATGTCAAAAGTTTTAAATTCAATTCTTGCAGTTTGTCCTTCTATTCTCGCATCAATTGAATTTTGGCATGATTCTCTAGCAAGTGATGCTATTGGGTCTTGAGCAAATGTTTCCATATCTGGTGTATCTATTCCTTGTTCTTGAAGATAATTATTTCCTGGAAACCTCCACATCTTTTCTTTATCAAACATGATTTAACCTCCTTACTTCAAAATCAGTATTTGAATATTTATTTCTTGTATTAATTATTTCATAATCATCTGAATAAAATGTTCTTAATATTCCTATCAATAAATATTTATTCCAACCATATTTTATTTTAGGTAATAAAGAATAACCTTTAAAATTTTCTGTATTTATATTACCAAAATTATTTAAAATCAAATCAATAGACTTTTTAATACTTTCTAATTCAGATGTACTAATATCTAATTTATCCTTTTTTAGCATTGTACTAATATCAATTTGAACATAATCATCACTCATATCTTCCATAAATTGTAGATAATTATATATACCAGTAATATTCATTTTTCTTTGATAATCCTGAATTGTTTTTATATTGAATTTCTCATATTTTTCAATATGATTTCTAATAACAGTATAATTAGTATTAACTGTTGTATCTTCAGTACTTATAAAAGGTCTATGATAGTAAAATTCAGGATACATTACTTTCATCATAGAAAATAATTGAAAATGTCCATTTTTAAGATTTATTTTTTTATATAACTCTTTGTTTGTTAATAATAATCTAGCATATAACTTTTTTGAAGATATTAAATTAGAATTTAATAAACTAAATTGATTATCTATAAATTTTTTTAATTCTGCTTTTATATTATCATCAATATTTAACTTAGATAAATATATAAACTCATACGAGGAAATAAAAACCAAGCCATTATCTATTTCATTATATAAAACACTGTAAAGTGTATAATCCTTTATTCCTGGAAATTTTATTTTTAAATCATTTAATGAAAATTCACAATCAAATGATTTCATTAAATTCAATAACTCATTCACAGGTGATATATCTTGATTTCCATTAACTATATAATCCCTTTTTGAAACCATGTCATCTGATAATTTTTTATCAATACATCCTTTCAAATAATAATGATTATCAATACCTAATTCTAATAATTCCCTATTAAACTTTTCATATATGCTTCTATAATATACCAAATTGTTTTCAGATATATAATTTAGTATTTTATCCACTAACTGTTCTGGTAATTCAACACAGTATTTTTCTTGCAAATATGTTCCTCTATCTATTTGAATAAAATTACTTCTACCAACCATTGCTTCTATTGAATGTTTTGATGGCATTTCTTCATCAATTTTATATTTATCTTTTGCTATTTTGACTAATTTATTATAATCTTCATCTTCTCCAACTCTATAACCATTTGGAAAATATTCATCTGCTATATCTAAATATAATTCTCTAGTTCTAAATCCACTTTTTATATATAAATTATCATCAATTTTTTTATAATGATTTTCTAAAATTTTTTGTAAAAACTCATCAGAATATTTTGTTTCATAATAATCCGCAACAACACCAATCTCTTCTATAATGTTATTAACCATTTCTTCGATATTGTCAATCGTATTATCATAAATAATATTATATTTTGAATCATACTTTATAGACAAACTACCATATTCATATAATAAAAGAATCTTATTAGCTATATCAGAATCATATTTTTGAATTATTTGCGATTTTATAACATATTTGCTTTGATTATTAGCTTCATTATGGAATATAGCTTTTAGAATATGTTCAATCTTACTTGCATTTTTAATAATTTTTTGTAATGATTTTGACTCAATTTGCCTTATTCTCTCTCTCGTCAAACCATACTCTGTTCCAATTTCTTCTAATGAAAGTTTTTTGTCAGAAATATATCCATTTCTTTTTATAAGAATATCAAGTGCTTTTGAATCAATTTTTATAAATGCCTTATCTATAACATCTTCAGTTGATTTAGTCCACTCAGTTATATTATTAATTAAATTTGGAATTTGTAAAGAAAATAC
>CAYOAY010000081.1:0-3751 GCA_964402155.1 uncultured Muribaculaceae bacterium
CATTAAATATAGTATGTCAAGTATTTAATTGGAATTTTTTCATGTCTTTATCCTGGAATCATCATTATATTTATATATAAAATAATGTTAAATATGTTACAATAAAATAGAGGTGGAAAGAATGTTTGGACCCAAAGAACTTGATTTAAGAAATACATATAATCCAGATTTAAGCGATATACAAGAATCATTAGAAAGAACTTACGAAGAAGCTAATTGCTTTTATAATAAAGAAAAATTATATTTAAAAGATGTTGAAAGGAGAATATTATTTGGAGAACTTTCTTCAGAAAAAAATATATATGATGAATGTCATGCAATAGCATCAGATTTAGCAAAATGCTGTGAGATGTATTTAAAAGCACTATATATATATGAAAATAATATTCCTGGTACTCAAATAGATGAATTATGGAAATCTTTAAAAAAATCTGATTATAAGCATGATGAAAAAGGGAATTTAATTTATAAAACAACATCAGGAGAAATTACATTTGTTAAATATGATGAGCAAGGAAAACTTATAAAAGATGCTAATGGTAATATAATTTATTTTGATAAAAATAATAATACTTATAATGAAAATAATAGAGGTTCTAAAATAAAGACAAATGGACATCAATTAGATAGATTAATTGATATGATATCATTAGAATCTAAAATGTTGTTAGAAGCGAGAATGTTAACAATTTCAATGGAAACAACAGAAGAAAATCAATCAGTATCTATCTATGATTTATTATTAGAAAAAAATGTATTAAAACAAGAAAAACATCTTTTATTAGAACAGTATGAAGGCTGGATAGAACAACATAAAAGAACATTTGAAGAAGCTAGATATTCAGGAGAAAAAAATTATAGTGTAAACATAGAATTTTTATATCATTTGGCAACACAAATTAAAGCTGTTGTTCAATATAGAATTGCACCTAAAAATGATCAAAAATTCACATTAACTGATGAAGAATTATCTAAAATTCCAAATGAAATTACAAATTTAGCTTTACATAACCATTATATTTTATCGGAACAATTAATTAAATTAATTTTAGATAGTGAAGATGTAAAGCAAAAGATGATTGATTTATTTTCAATAGATTTTGTTCTACCAAAAAATATATCTTCAAATAATTTTTATGATATGATTAAGCTAATGGATAAAGATGAAATTACAAGTATATTATATATTGGTTTAATTCTTGAAAATTATGAAAAATTTAGTACTTATCTAAGTAAAAATGATAGTGCAGATGATATTAAAAAAATATATATAATAGCAAGAGTTTTTAAATATTTTAATATAGATTCTAATAAATTAGTTGGTTTTTGCTGTAATATAAAATCTAGTTCTAATATTAAAATAAATAGTGAATTATTTATTAACTTATTTAAACTTGTGAATAAATATGAACTTAATAATCATTTAGGTAGTATATTAAAAGATTCAAGCGAATTAATTAATAAATTCAATAAAAAACAAGAAAATAAAAAACATGAAAAATATAATATTAAGTTTTAAAAATATTTTATTATTTGGTAATTATATTTAGACATAAAAACATTCTTGTTTTTTTCTTTTTCATAAAATACATATGAAAAGGTGATTGCATGAATGAAAGTAATAGTATTAAAAGAGTAAATGAAGCTATTCTTTTAAGAAAAAAGTTAAGAGATATTGGTATATTTCATACGTCTGAAAATACTAATCAAAAAGAAATTTTATTTCCTAATATTAATATAGGGAAAGTAGAAACTGTTGACTCAAATACTTTAGCAGATGTTAAAAATGTTGGAACAAATGAAAATATTATTTTAGATTTTAAAATTCCGAAAGGAGAAAATGGAAGTATTGGACCAATAGGACCTAAAGGAGAAAAAGGTGATAAGGGAGACATTGGTCCTACCGGATTGCAAGGTGAAATAGGTATAGGTGAAAGTATTATTATAGATGGTATTAATATGCTTGAATCAAATGAAAAAGCAAATGTTTTTGATGTTTTAGAAAATAACATACATCATTTAACATTTAATGTGCCAAAAGGTGAAAAAGGAGATGCTGGTCCAAGAGGTCTTCCGGGAGAAATTGGAATAAGTGAAAAAATTACTATAGATGATGTACAAACTATTGAACCAACAGAAGAAGCTAAAGTAATTGATGATTTTGAAAGTAATATGCATTATTTAACTTTTTATATACCAAAGGGAGAAAAAGGAGATAAGGGAGAAACTGGTGCGGGAGCTGGGTCTACAGCTTATAATGCTATTTTTTATGCTGGTTTTAATGATGCAACTGATTCAAGATCTCTTAGTATGAAAGAAAAAATATTTATTCCGGAATCTACAAATTTTTTTGATGTGCCAACTGTGATTAATCTTGATATTAAAACTACCGGAATCTATGAAATTATGTTATGTGGAAAAATATCTGGTGTAACAGAAAATAATGGTGGAAAATTCTTTTTAATAAATGTAACAACAGGAACTGTAATAAATAATTTAACATTTGAATTAAAAGAAGGTAGTACAAAAGATATGACTTTTTCTGGCTCTACTATAACTCAAATTTTTGCGCCAGCAACATTTCAGGTGAAAACAAGTATTAGTAATGACCCTAATGCTGCTAATATTAAGTTTTCAGATATTAATTTAATAATGAAAAGATATAATATATAATTTTCATAGTCATTAAAACATTCAAAAATCAAATATTTTCATAAAATAAAATGATCAGAAGGTGATTTATATGAATGAAAGTAAGCAGATAAAAAAAGCAAAACAAGCTGTTATTTTTAGAGAAAAATTAAGAAATGTTGGAATATGTAGCTTGGTTGGTCCAACAGGACCAAGAGGAATACCTGGAACAAGTATTAGCATTAAAGGAAATTATAAAACATTAGATGAATTAATAAAAGAACATCCTAAAGGACAAATAGGTGATGCATATTTAATAAATGGTGATTTGTATTTATGGAATGATGATAATATGATATGGGAAAATGTAGGCAATATAAAGGGTCCTAAAGGGGATAAAGGCGATAAGGGTGATATGGGAGCTAAAGGAGAAAAAGGAGATACAGGTTCTAAAGGTGATAAAGGTGAAAAAGGTGATACAGGACTTCAAGGAGAAATTGGTCCAACAGGACCTAAGGGTGAAAAAGGTGATACCGGAGAAAAAGGTTCTCCAGGAATAACAGGGCAAATGGGACCTCAAGGTGTAAAAGGAGATACCGGTGCTACTGGCCCTAAAGGCGATGTAGGTCCAACGGGTCCAAAAGGTGAAAAAGGAGATGCTGGTCCTAGAGGACTTCAAGGAGAAATTGGTCCTAAAGGTGACAAAGGTGATGTGGGTCCTAAAGGAGATAGAGGAGAAAAAGGAGATACTGGACCAATAGGTCCTAAGGGAGAAGCTGGAGCAAAAGGAGAGCCCGGAATAACAGGCCAAACGGGTCCACAAGGTATGAAAGGAGATACTGGTGCTACTGGTCCTAAAGGAGATATAGGTCCAACAGGACCAAAAGGCGAAACAGGAGATACTGGTCCAGCAGGCCCTAAAGGCGAAGCAGGAGGCATAGGAGCATTTGCAGAAAAGTATTTACATTCTCAAAGAATGCTTTCTGTTGCACAATTTGTAGATACAATAATTCCACTAGATAATAATAATTCAGCATTTAATGCAGAATATACTACTGAGAATGCGATTAATATAAAAAAAGTTGGAGCATATAGAATAAATTATTTAATTAATTTTAAA
>CAYOAY010000082.1:0-3711 GCA_964402155.1 uncultured Muribaculaceae bacterium
GCGTTATAAAAGTTTTAACTTGCGTTAAAACTCTCATAACTTTCTAAACATTATATCAGATATTTGAAATATTGTCTAAATATGTTATAATTAAATAACGAAATTAGGTGATAAAAATGGATAATATATATAAAGTTACAATTGATAATTTTGATGGCCCACTAGATTTACTTTTGCACCTAATAAAAGAACAAAATATAGATATATATGATATAAAGTTAGAAGAAATTACAAATGGGTATTTAAATTATATAAAAAAAATGAAAGAGCTTAACTTATCAATAGCTAGTGAATATTTGGTTATGGCATCTGAACTTTTAGAAATTAAGTCTAAAATGCTTTTACCAAAAAAAGAAAAAATAGATGAAGATAATTATGAAGAAGATCCTAAAGAAGCTTTAATAGAAAAATTACTTTTATATAAGAAATATAAAGAAGTTACAAGTACATTTAAAAGTCTTGAAAAGGAAAGAAAACTTGTATTTTCTAAGGCTCCTGAGAATTTAAATATTTATGTAAAGGAAGAAGAAAATAATGAAAGTTTTAGTATAGATGATTTAGTTAATGCTTTTAATGAACTTTTAAAAAGAAAAGAACTTGAAAAACCAATTTCAACAAAGATAACTAAAAAGGAATTGTCTGTAACTGAAAAGGTTAGTAAAATTAAAAATATATTGAAGTTAAAAAAAACTATTAATTTTGAAGATATTTTTGAAGAAGAATCTAAACAAGAGATAATAATAAGTTTTTTATCTGTGTTAGAAATGGTTAAAAAAGATGAAATAGTTTTAAGACAGGATGGTAATTTTAAATCAATTGTAATTTCTTTAAAAGAAGGTGTTAATATATGAAAATGGGTGTTTTAGAAGGATTGCTTTTTGTATCTGGCGAGGATGGTTTATCAATAGAGGATATAGAAAAAATACTTAATATAACTAAGGAAGAAGCTTTTAAATTATTAGAACAGTATAAAAAAACTTTAGAATTTGAAAATAGAGGTTTAAAACTTTGTTTTTTAGCTAATAAATATAAATTAACTACTAAAGAAGAACATAAACAGTATTATGAATTATTAGTAGATAAGATTATGTCTTCTTCTTTATCGGAAGCTGCTTTAGAAACTCTTGCTATAATTGTTTATAATGAACCTATATCTGTTGGTATGATAGATGAAATAAGAGGGGTTTCGTCTAGGGATATTGTTAGAAAATTAGTATTTAAAGGTTTAGTTGAAATAAGTGGTAGAAGTAATATGCCAGGTAAGCCTATGCTTTATAAGACAACAGATAAGTTTTTAGATTATTTTAATTTATCTTCTAAAGAAGAATTGCCAAAAATTAATTTAAAAGATGAAGAAGTATTAGAAGAAAAAGATTTATTTAAGTCAAAGTATAAAGAAATATAATATATTTAAATATTTTTCATATATATTAGTATGATAAATATAATTGATGATGATTTTTTTAAACTAATTAATGAATTAAAGTATTTAGATAATGAAGAAATATATAATAATATTAAAAATAATTTTGATAGTATTAATGTTTCTATTAGATTTGAAATTGAAAAATATTATGGTAATTATGAAAAATGTTGTGATGAATTTTTAAAAAGAGCTAATATATTAAAAGAAAATATAGATGATTTGATAATTTTATATAATAATTTAAATGATTATAGATCAAAGAAATTATTATATGGTTTTTTAATTAGTATATATGAATTTATTTTTTTACCTTTAAAATTATCTAATGAAAATAGTTATACATCATATTTAGATTTAGATATAATTAATAATGATAATGATGTTTTAGTTATTATAAATAATGATATTAATTTTATTAATAATTATTTAAATATATTTAAAAATGGATATTATAAAATATATGTTTTAGATAATATTAAACAAGATATTGTAGATAATTATAAAAGAGTTGAATTTATAGATAATATTATAGATGTTTCTAGTTTGGATATATCATTAATTAAAATTAATAATAATTTATATGAAAATATAATAAATCTTAAAGATATAATAAGTAAGAATTTACCTAAGTTAATTATTAATTTAAATAATATAGATGACTTAATTATTATTCCTAAATTAATAAAAGATATTAATAATAGCTATAAATTTTATATAAGAGCTTATTGTTCTTATTTTAATTTTAGTAATATTATTTTAATTGCAAAATAAGTATAAAAAATATACTTATTTTTTTATGATAATTATTATAATTGCAATTTTTTTTGGAAAATAATATATATTGAAAGGGGGAAGAAAGGTGAATTTAATAAAGAAAATATCTAAATATTTAGTTAATATACTATCTATTATAAATGTACTTTTGATAAAGTTAGAACCTATATGGGATATACCTTATGTTGATAAAATAATAGATACAATAGCGGTTATAACGGCTGTAATGGGCACATATTTACTTGGTAGTAAAACTATTAATAATATATCTATAAAAGAAGATATTAAAACTGATCTACTTGATAATGAGATTAGTAATATAACTAATTATGATGATTCAAATATTATTTTAAATGATGTAAATGAGTAAGATTACTAATTTAATATTTAAAAATGAAAAACATTATATAACGTCTGGATATGGATATAGAAAAATAATAAATACTAAAGGTGGAGCAACTAGTAGTTTTCATAATGGTACTGATTATGGAACAATGAGTAAAAAACTTGCACAGTATTCTATAGAAAATGGTGAAATATTAAGCTGTGGAACTGATAAGTTAGGTGGTAAGTTTGTATGGATTAAGTATCCTAGAATTAATGTTAAAATGCTTCATTATCATTTATCTACTGTTAATTGTAAGAAAGGAAATAAAGTATCTAAAGGTGCACTTTTAGGTTATACTGGAAAAAGTGGTAAAGCAACGGGTATACATTTACATTTATCTATAGTTGATTTAAAAACTGGTAAGTATGTTGATCCAGAAAAATATATATATAATGAAGAAGTTATTATAACTAGTAATGTTAATGATAGAAATTATTATAAAAGAGGAGATAAAGGAGAATACATAAGAAGGTTATGTGATTTTTTTACTAATAATTATTGGGGATATTTTTGTAAAAGTAAAAAGGATGCTCATAGGGTTTTAGATGGAAATTTATTTGGTCCATATCTTGAAAAGTGGGTTAAAGAATTTCAAAAAAGAACTAAATTAGAACCTGATGGTATGATAGGACCTTTAACTAAAGATAAGTTAAGGGAATATGGATTTAAATATTAATAATGAAAAATAATCTTAAATATATAAAAATGCATAATATTTTAAAATACTGTGCATTTTTATATTAACATCTACATATAACATATAATTTAAATTCTAAAGATAGCAAACTAGCAAATTCTAAAGCAATATAACTTCATTTTAATTTTATTTTTAATTTTCTTCTATGAACATTTTGTCACATTTTAAAGTATATTAAAACTCGAACTAATCAAAAATGAAAAGTTCGAGTTATTTTTAAATTTGGTGCCGGTAATCGGGGTCGAACCGATACGATATTGCTATCACTGGATTTTGAGTCCAGCGCGTCTACCAATTCCGCCATACCGGCAGCTACAACGAAATTATAACACAAATAAAATTAAATTCATATAGTTTTTTTAATAAAAGTGATATAATCCTGACTTTGACAGTTGTTGAACAGAAAAAACTCCAAATGCCTTATAT
>CAYOAY010000083.1:0-3661 GCA_964402155.1 uncultured Muribaculaceae bacterium
CTTCATTCATTTAAATCACCTAAAATATAATATCTTAATATTAAAAATAAATCAAATTAGTTTTTTTTTTAGAGTATATAGTGTATAATATATTTACATGAAGGTAGGTTAACATATGAATGATAAATATATAAGTATAACAGCTTTAACTAGGTATATTAAATATAAAATAGATAATGATAAAAATCTACAAGAAGTTTATTTAAAAGGTGAAATATCTAATTTTAAAGCACATACAAGAGGACATTTTTATTTTACTTTAAAAGATGAAACATCAAGAATTAATGCTATAATGTTTAGCTATAATGCATCTAAATTAAAATTTAAATTAGAAGATGGAATGAAAGTTTTAGTTAAGGGTAAAGTTAGTGTTTTTGAAACTACTGGTAATTATCAAATATATGTAGAAGAGTTAAATGAAGATGGTATGGGTAATTTACATATTGCTTTTGAGCAATTAAAGAAAAAATTAAAAGATGAAGGTTTATTTGATGAAAAATATAAAAAGCAAATACCTAAAATACCTATGAAAATTGGTATTATAACAGCTCCAACTGGTGCAGCGGTAAAAGATATATTATCAACTATTAAAAGAAGGTTTCCTATATGTAAAACTATTTTGTTTCCTTGTTTAGTACAAGGTGAATTAGCTAAAGATGATATTGTTAAAAAATTAGATATTGCAGATAGTTATAATTTAGATGTAATAATACTAGGAAGAGGTGGTGGCTCTATAGAAGATTTATGGCCTTTTAATGAAGAGATAGTAGCTCGTAAGGTATTTTCATGTAAGACACCAATAATAAGTGGCGTGGGGCATCAAATTGACTTTACAATATGTGATTTTGTAGCGGATATAAGAGCAGAAACTCCAACAGGTGCTGCTGAAAGAGCGGTACCAAAACTTACTGATATTTTACTTCAAATAGATAATTATAAAGTAAGATATAATAATTCTATTAAAAGAATAATTGAAAAAAATAAATTAAAATTACAGAAATTAAAAGATAGTTATGTACTTAAAAACCCTTTAAATTTATATCAAATAAAAGAACAAAAATTAGATAATATAATAGATAAATTAAAATCTAATATGGAAATAATAATTAATAATAAAAAAGTAAGAATTGAAGTTATTAAAAATAGTATAATCTTTAAAGAACCAAAAGTTTTATATGAAAATAAGTATAAAAAAACTAATCATTTAATAGAAAAACTAGAAATACTAAATCCACTTAGTTCTTTAAAAAGAGGATATGCTATAATAAAGATGAATGATAGGTGTATAACTAGTTTAAAAAAATTAAAAAAAGAAGATAATATAAATATAGTTTTAAAAGATGGTAATTTAAATGCAAGAATAACGGAGGTAAATAATGACTAAAGAAGAAAAGTTTGAAGAAAAGTTAAAAAATTTAGAAGAAATGGTAAAGGAATTAGAAAATGGTGATGTTGATTTAGATGATGCTATAGATAAGTATACTAAAGCTATGCATCTTGCTTTAGAATGTTCTGAGAAATTAAAATCAGTTGAAGAAAATGTTAATAAAATATTAACTGAAGAAAATGTGCTAAAAGATTTTGAGATAAAGGAGAATTAAAATGACATTAGTAATTATGGCGGCAGGAATGGGTTCAAGATTTGGAGGTTTAAAGCAAATTGAACCAGTTGGACCAAATAAAGAATTTATAATTGATTATTCAATTTATGATGCAATTAAAGCAGGATTTAATAAAGTAGTTTTTATTATAAAAGAAGAAAATTATGACTTATTTAGAGAAACTGTTGGAAAAAGAATAGAAGACAAAATAAAAGTAGAATATGTTTTCCAAAAATTAGAAAATGTTCCGTCTTTTGTTAATATTCCAGATAGTAGAGTAAAACCTTGGGGTACATCTCATGCTATATTAGCGTGTAAAAACGTAGTAAATGAACCTTTTACGGTAATTAATGCAGATGATTTTTATGGGTTTGATCCTTATAAAAAAATGAAAGAATTTTTTGATAAAAATAAAGATGAAAATAATTATGCAATGATAGGATATAAAGTTAAAAATACAATGAGTTTAAATGGAGCTGTAAAACGTGGGGTATGTAGTAAAAATAGATGTTCTAATTTAACAAATTTAATTGAATCTAGTATTGAGAAAGTAAATGATAAAATAGTTGCAACACCTCTTGATAATAGCTTAAATCCATTTGAAATTGAAGAAGATACATTAGTATCAATGAATTTCTTTGGATTTACACCTAGTATATTTGAATTTTTAGAAGAAGAACAAAATGAATTTTTTAAAAAGAATGAAAATAATTTAGATAAATGTGAGTTTCTAATTCCAGATAGTATATTTAAAAGAATACATGAAAATAAAATTAAAGTAAAAGTATTAGATACTAATGAAAAATGGTATGGAGTAACATATAAAGAAGATAAAAATGATTTAGTTGAAGCAATAAATAATATGATAGATAAAAATATTTATCCAAAAAAATTATGGAATTAATGGTATGAAAAATTGCCATTTTTTTTCACTTGTTTTATAAAAAAAATTAGTCATAATAATAATGTAATTCGAATTACAAAAAAAGGAGCATAAAAATGATTTTAAAAAAAATAAAAAATATTTTAGCAATTATATTAGTTGCTACATTTATTATGCCACAAAGCATATTAGCTTATTCTGATTATATTATAGCAGGCGGAGAAAACATTGGGTTGCAAGTTAAAAATAAAGGACTTATAATAGCCGGATTTTATGATATTAATAATATTTCTCCCGGAGTTGATGCAAATTTAAAAAAAGGTGATCAAATAGTTAAAGCTGATGATAAAGAAGTTAATTCAATTAATGATTTTGTATCTATAATTAAAAATAGCAATGAAAAGAGTATTAAAATAACATATATTAGAAGTAATAAAGAAAATACTACTACTTTAAATTTAATTAATGATAATGATGTTTTAAAAACAGGTTTATATGTTAAAGATGTAATTTCAGGAATTGGTACATTAACATATATAGATCCTAAAACTAAATTATATGGTGCTTTAGGTCATGAAATAATTGAATCCTCATCTGGTATGAGAATTAACGTAAAAGACGGTAAAATATTTGATTCTAAAGTAACTTCTATAGATAAAAGTATAAGAGGAGAGCCAGGATGTAAAAATGCAAATATTAATTCTTCTATTGTGTATGGAAATATAAAAGAAAATACAACTAGCGGAATATTTGGAAATTATACAAGTGATATAAGTAATAGAAAATTATATAAAGTTGCTAATTATGAAGATATTAAATTAGGTAATGCAAAAATTATTACTGTAATTAATGATAAAGAAAAAAGAGAGTATAATATTAATATAATTAAAGTTAGTAATAATAAAAATGATAATAAAAATATATTATTTGAAATAACAGATGATAATCTTATCAGTAAAACTGGTGGAATTGTACAAGGTATGAGTGGCTCACCAATAATTCAAGATGATAAAATAATTGGTGCTGTAACAAATGTAGTAGTTAATAATCCTAAAAGGGGATATGCAATACTTATTACAACAATGCTTGATGAAGCTGAAAATTAGAAGTATATTCTTCTAATTGAGTCTGTAAATAAATCTGTGTAAATAAGAAATCTTTCCATGATAAAATAAAA
>CAYOAY010000084.1:0-3378 GCA_964402155.1 uncultured Muribaculaceae bacterium
TTTATATTATTATTTTGGTAGTTTTTCTATTAATTATTATCTTCTAACAGTAATTTTTTCAATTGTATCATTATCTTGAAGTTCAGTTTTTGCCTTATACCTTATTTTTCTTAATATTTCAATAAGTTCTTCTCTATAATTTCGATTAGTTAGTTGTCCGTTAAAACAAAATTCTCTTATACCATCATTATATATTCCATCAACTATTTCAGTTAATTCCCAATTATATTTTGTAACAATTTTTTCAAACATAGGTAATTTATCTTCTGTAAATGTTACTAATGGTTTTTTTGTTTCCAAAAATTTCATAGACTCTTCAAACAATAAACTTCCAAGTCCTTGTTTTCTATATTCATCTGAAACAAATAATGTACATATTTTCTTTTCTTCTTCATCTTTTTTTAAGCAACTTAGTGCAATTATTTTTCCTTCTTCATTTTTTATAAAGATTATATTTCTGTTAGGCGCCAAACATCCTTTTATTTGTTTATCATAAAACCATTCTTTATAACCTGGATAAGTACCATTCAAATGAATAGTAAGTTCATATATTTCATCAGCAAGTCTCATAAAACCATCTTGATTTGTTTCTGAAATATAATTTTTAATATTATCTATTTTCATTGTAAATACCTCCTTTAAATCAATTCTATTTCTATTGCTAATACACCATATTTATCTTGTTGTTCTGTTGTATATATTTCGTTTAATGTATGTAGAAGTTCATCTTTTGTTATATTTTTATCAGCTATAAGTTCAATATCAAAATCATTTACTAAATTATCAAAATTTTTATATTTATATATTTTTTTTACTTTTGTATTCAAATATTCAATATCTTCACTTAATTTTTCAAAAATAATTATATCATTTATTTTTAAATCTTTTCTTTTTTTATCATTTAACCTTAATTCTAATCTTTTTGTTCCATTTTCAATGTAATTAAAATATTGTGGTAATAGTTTCATTTTATATGTTTTCATAAACTTCTTCCTTCCTTTAATTCATCATATATATATTCATTTTCTTTTATGTAACGATAAAATTGTGGTACTACAAAATTTTTTTCTTCCTTTTTTATTTCACTTAAATAAATTGGTGTTTTAAATTTAACTGCTTTAGCTATTTTAAGAGCATAACATTTATCACAACCATTAAAATAATCTATTATATCACCATTATTTTTATTATTAGTTTCTTCTAATATATAATTGATATTTCCTTCGAGAATTTTATCTACAATTATATATCCTACAATAGCTTTTTCTTCTTCAGAAGAATAAACAAATATTTTTTTATTACAATTTTTTTCTCCAATACTTTTTCTTCTGTATTCATATAACTTTGTTCCATTAAAAATTTGATTTGCATATTTTGTTTTTATTGAAATTAGCATCAATTGTTCCATTGCAACACCTCATAAATATTATAGCATTAAAAAGACATTTTTTGTTGATTTTTAATAATAAAAAATTAAATATATCAGTCAACTATGCTTTATCATACAAAGTATCTTTTTTTAAAATCCTAGCGTTTACAAGTGTTTACGAGATTTTTATACAACATTTTTAGCATAGTTTTCACAACATTTATTACATATTGACTATTAACATTCTTGTGATACAATATAGTAGAATATGAAATAATTATATCTATAAGTACTAATTTTGTGTTGCTGTTAGTACTTTTTTCATATTCGATAATCCCCTTAAATTTATAAAATTGTGTCTTGACTTAGGCCATAAGTTCGGCTGTAAACATATCAAAAAAGTATTAAAATTGTGTCGAAAATAGCAAAAAACACAAAAAAATCTGTATAATGTTTGTATAACACCTCTTATAATATAAGGGTTCTAAAGTAAACGATTGTATAACAATATTTACAAGTGTAAACACTTGTGTTTTTTCTAAACCTTTATAAAGTAAGGGAAAACTAGCTACTGGCTAGTTGTATGTAAACAGGTTTATCCTGCTTTATTTAGATTTTAAAGTATAGTTATTTTATGGCCTAAACTTCGGCCATTTTGTGTCTTTATTATGACTAAACCTGTGACACAATTTTTTATTATTTTATAATTTTTATAGCTACAATATTAGCTATTTTTTTATAAATAAATAGTTGCACTTTCACATAGATTTAACTAGATAGTAAAAAAGATAAAGGGGGTATTTTTATAAAACAAGAATTAAAATTTAATTTATTTTATGGCAAAAATAATGAAGAATTAGAAGATTTATTAATAGAAGCTATTATAAATTATTTAAAAAATAAAAAAGAAATGGGCTTACATTTTGGTTAAAGCACGTTATTCTAAATATAGACCAATATTATATTTCTAATAAGTGAGGAGGTAAAATGTATAATACATTAAGGAATATAGTAAAAGAATATTTGGTTGCAATTTATATAAGACTGTCTAAAGAAGATGATAATTTAGGTGAAAGCGAGAGTATAGGAAATCAAAAGTTATTACTAACAAAATATGTTGAAGAACAAGGTTATACATTAGTTGATATTTATATTGATGACGGTTATACTGGTACAAATTTTAATAGACCTGGATTCATTCGAATGCTAAAAGATATTGAAAATGGAAAAGTAAATATGGTTATTACTAAAGACTTATCAAGGCTATCAAGAGATTATATTGGTACTGGCGAATATGTAGAAAAATGGTTTCCAGCTCATAATGTTAGATATGTTGCTTTAATAGATAATATAGATACATTTTTAGATAATTCTAATAATGATATTGCTCCTTTTAAAGCAATATTAAATGATATGTATGCCAAAGATTTATCTAAAAAGATTAGAACAGCACTTCATACAATGCAAAGCGAAGGCAAATGGGTTGGTGGATGTCCGCCGTTTGGATATAAAGTAGATCCAAACGATAAGAATCATTTGATTATAGATGAAATTGAAGCACCAATTGTTAAAAGAATATTTGATATGTTTGCTAGTGGTATTAGAATTAATAAGATTAGAGATACTTTTAATAATGAGAATATACCAACATTTTCTATAACTAGAAACAGAAATTTTACAAGAAATGGTAGTAATGGTAATATTTATGGATATTGGTGCAATACTACAATAAAAAAGCTATTACAAAATAAATTATATACTGGAGATATGATTCAAAATAGACGTTCTAGATTAAGTTATAAATATCGTAAAATAATTTGTAATCCTAAAGAAAATTGGATAATAGTAGAAAATACTCATGAAGCTATTATTGATAAAAATACATATAATAAAGTACAACAATTATTACCAAAACAACATCAAAGAAATGATAAAAAAGAATTGTTTTTATTAGATGGATTACTTAAATGTGCTGATTGTGGTCATAATATTGGAATTCGTGCAAGACG
>CAYOAY010000085.1:0-3377 GCA_964402155.1 uncultured Muribaculaceae bacterium
ATTATTATTTTGCAAGAGATATAGAAGAGGCAGATGTAAAAGCACATGGACAAGCAGTGATTAAAAGCAAAGATCCAGAGTATAATTATTATTTTGCAAAAGATATAAAAGGAGCAGATGTAAAAGCTCATTATAAAATAGTAAAAGGAAGTATATGGGAACAACAGGTTAAAGATAAAATGAATATTTTAGAAAAACAAGAATATGTTTTTTCTGATTTAGATAAGCTATTAGATTCAAAAATAAAAGAATATAAATAAAAATTCTATTAAAGGCTTGATGTAGGTGATATATTATCTATGCGAGGAAAAATGTTAAATCATTTTTGTAAGGGGGTCTATTTTCAGATAGAACCCTATTTTTCTACAAAAAAGTAATTAAAAGAAAGATGTTAAGTCAATTAGTTAAAAATTTATAACAAGGCGTTCCAAACGATACTGCTGCACAAGCCGCAATAAAAAATAATGGTAATAAATAACGATAATTGAATATACTATAAATGTATACTTATTGACATTTTTAGAAAAATATAGTATATTATTATTGCATTGAAGAAATGCAGTAATATGAAAATGTTTAGCCGCTTATGGATGGTGCGGGTTATAAATGATTCCAATTGCGAAATGTTAGTCGCTTCCGAGTGGTGCGAGTTATAAATGATCTCGGTCGAAAATGTTTGAAAACTTTATCTTAATTGATAGAGTTTTCTTTTGTTTTATGATAAAATCATTTTAGGAGTTGATGATATGCAAGTACAAACTGGATACATTTATCATATCAAAGATGATTTTTTTAATAAAATAAATGATAAAGGATTAATGATAAATCATGAAAATGGGCGAGCTAGACCAACATATTTTACTATTAGAGACAAAAATATATTATGGTTTATACCTTTAAGTAGTAAAATATCTAAATATCAGCCTATAATAGATAAAAAAATAGAAAAATATGGAAGTTGTAAATCTATAATGATAAGTGAAATTGCAAATAAGAAATCTGTTATATTGTTGCAAAATGCTTTTCCAACATTAGAGAAATATATAGATCATCCACATACAATTAATGGTGCTCCTGTTAGAGTTGCTGATAATTTAAAAGATGAAATATTAGAAAATTTCAATTCGTTATTAGCGTTGAAAAAACAGGGTATTAATTTGTTTTTTGCAGATATAGATAAAATTAAAGAAAAAATGTTAGATGAGATAGAATAAGCAAATAAATATAAGTCATTTTAGTCTTAGTATATTTCTTATTCATCCCAAATGAGATTGTGATACAAGCTGCAATCAAATCAAATAAATAATAAATTAAAGGACTAAAGATTAATAAAAATCTTGGTCTTTTTTTGTTTTTAAAGTAAGAAATATATTTATATTTTAGTTGAAATATTAAAATTTAAATGGTATAGTATTTTACTAATAAACTTAGTTTTTTATATGAAATAAAATAAAAATAGTAATATAATAAAAAGTATGTTATATTAACAAAAGAGGGAGAAAAACAAGCAGAATCATTAATGAAAAAATATATTAAATAATTATGGGAGACATATATGGAAGTAAAAGATATTGATAAATACTTTTCTTATGATATTTTAAGAAGAGGATATGACTATTATAAAAAGGGAAGAGTAAAGAATATTATAAAATTAAAAGATGGGTTTATTGCTAAGGTTAATGGTAGTGAAGAATATACAATTACAATACTGGTTGATAAATCAAAAAAAGAAATAAAAAGTTTAGAATGTAATTGTCCATATGCTAAAGAAAATAATTGTAAACATATGGCAGCTGTTTTATATTGTATAAAAAATAATGATTTACCAACAAAAGTAAACAAAGTAATAATACATTCTGAAGAAATAACAGATTTTGATAGGTTTAAGAAAGAATATAAAAAAGAATGCTACAAGTTATTTCATAATAGATATTATTTACATCAAAATGAATTAGAAGACTACATTAATATAGTAAATAATTTTATTACAGAAGGTACAAAATATACAGAAAGTAATGATAAAGTAGCTTACCAAATATTTGAGTTCTTTTTAAAAGAAATAGATGGAATAGATGTATACGATGAATATGGACAAAAAGAAGATTTATTTGCTAATGTTTTTGAATCTTTTAAGTCAATATTTAATAATGAAAAATTATTTTTAAAATTGTTGGCATTTATAGAGATGATATATGTTATAGATTCAGATAAATATTATTTTGAACATAAAGTTAATATGATTAATTTGTTATATCAATATATTAATAATAAATGGCAAGCAGAAGATGCATTGGTTTTATTAAATAAACTAAATATAAATGAAAATATATATGATTTTTATAAAAATGATATTAGAGCTAAAATAGTTTATTTAAATTATTACTTTATTAACAAAGAAAAGGCAATATCTATTGCGAATTTATATTTAAATAATAATGAAGTATGTGATTTTTTATTAAAAGTATCAAAAAGTGAAGAAGAAAAAATAGAAACATTAGAAAAAATAATATCTTCAGAAAAGTATTATTCAAATGAAAAATATTTTAAAATACTTTTATCAATATATAAGGATATGGATGAAGATAAGTACTTAAATATATTAAGAATGTATTTTAATAAATATAAGAAAATAGAAATATATCATATGATAAAAGAATACTATTCACCAAAAGATTGGTTAAGAGTTAGAAATCAATATTTGGATATGGTTAAAGATAGTAGATTATATCTTGATATATGTGTTGAAGAAGAATATTATGATGAACTAGTTGAGGCATTACAAGATAAATGGATAGATGTTGTAAATAATTATATAGATATATTAAAATATCATAAACCTAATGAGTTATTGAAATTATATGGAAATCAAATATTGAAAGATTTAAGTTATGCTAGTGATAGAAAAAGGTATCAAAAAATATTATCTTATTTTATAAACTTTAAAAGAATTCCTAATGGTGATGATGAACTTATTAGTATAATTAAATATATTAGAGAAAATTATAAAAATAGAAAAGCATTGCAAGAAGAGTTAGATTTTTTTGAGGAAACTTACTTGTAAGTTATACATTTACAAGGTGTGCAAGGTTAGAATATATATAAAGTATAATAATATCTTGTATGCCTTAAATAAAAGAATTTTGGCTTAATGTTGAAATTCTTTTTTTGATGAATTAATAACTTAAAATATTTATTGTTTTTATAATCATTTTATTAATGGATATAAAAAAAACAATCGTAATAAATTGGTTTATTTATAAAAAAATTACTCTATACCGTAATAAATTGACAAAAATTAAATATAGTATTATAATGCATATATAAGAAAGGCTAACTATTAAAAGTCAATAGTTTTTCTAAAAAAATTTAATAAGGAA
>CAYOAY010000086.1:0-3325 GCA_964402155.1 uncultured Muribaculaceae bacterium
TCACAAAAAGTTTGTATAACTTCTGTAGCGGACGGTAAATTTAGTGATATGGACGAAACATATTTTCCAAATGATAATTGGTCAAAAGATGAATCTACTGAGCAAACAACAGTTTGCAAAACATATAGATAATAATTAAAGAGTACTTTATTATAAGTACTTTTTTCTTTTGCTTATTTTCTTAATATCTATTATAATATTATTAGAAAAGAGGTGTTTATATGTTTATAGGATCACATGTATCGTTTACAAGTAAAGAGCAAATATTAGGTAGTGTAAAAGAGGCTTTATCGTATAATGCTAATGCATTTATGATATATACAGGAGCACCTCAAAATACAAAAAGATGTGCTATAGATTATGATTTAACATTAAAAGCTAGAAATTTAATGTATGATAATAATATAGAACTTAAAAACTTAGTTATACATGCTCCTTATATAATTAATTTAGCTAATAATGAAAATATTGATAAATATAAATTTAGTATAGAATTTTTAAAAGAGGAAATAAATAGGGCTAATATGCTCGGAATAGAAAGATTAGTTATTCATCCGGGTAGTTTTGTAAACTTAGATTTAAAAACGGGTATTAAAAATGTAATTAATGCTTTAAATGAAGTTATTACATCTAAACAAACAGTTAAAATTTGTATAGAAACTATGTCTGGTAAGGGTAGTGAAGTAGGTTATAAATTAGAACATATTAAAGATATTATTGATAATATAAAATATAAAGATAAAGTTATGGTGTGTTTAGATACTTGTCATTTAAATGATGCTGGTTATGATATTAAGAATTTTAACTTGTTTTTAGATGATTTTGATAGGTTAATTGGTATTGATAAAATTGGATGTATTCATATAAATGATTCTAAAAATAATATGGGTGCTAAAAAAGATAGACATGAAAATATAGGGTTTGGTACTATTGGATTTGATAGTTTATTAAGTATTATATATAATGAAAAATTAAAAGATATACCTAAGATCTTAGAAACTCCTTATATAGAGTCTAGTAATAATAAGAAGTATGCACCATATAAATTTGAAATTGATATGATTAAAAATAAGGTATTTAATAATAAGTTAAAAGAAGATATTGTAAATAATAATTAGCTTTAGGAAAAGTTATTGTAAAAAAGTATAAAAAATAGTATAATTATAAACATGGTGGTGGTTGTTTTGTATATAGATTTAACAAAGCTAGTATATAATAATTTATATGAAATTTCTGTTAATAAAGAGTTTGATGTTCCAGAGGAAATGTTAAAGAATACTTCTATTAAAGCAATATCACCGGTATATATAAATGGTTTTATATCTAATAATGAAGAGGAATATGTATTAGATATTAAGGCTAGTGGAACAATGATACTTACATGTAGTAGGACTTTAAAAGATGTTAGTTATCCTTTTTGTATCGATATTAATGAAGTGATTGATGAAAATAATGATAAATCTTTAGAAATTATTCAAAATAGGGTTGATATTTTTCCAATTATATGGCAATATATATTAGCGGATGTCCCTTTAAAAGTTCTTCATCCTGATTCAAAGAATGAAATTACTAGCGGGGATGGATGGCGTCTTATTACAGAAGATGAACAAGAAGAAATTGATCCGAGACTTTTAAAATTAAAAGACTTTATTAAAGAGTAAGGAAGGAGTGAGAATATGTTAAAGCTAGATATCCAGTTATTTGCTGTTCCTTTTAGAAAAGTAAGTAAGACTAGAAAAAGAATGCGTCGTACTCACTATAAAATAGAAGCTAATGGAACTGTTGAATGCCCAAAATGTGGTGAAGCAATTAGACCTCATAGAGTATGCAAAGAATGTGGTTTTTATAAAGGAAAAGATGTATTAAAGAAAGATGCTGAGTAATTTCAGCTTTTTTTATTTTGTAAAAAATGTTAATATATAATTAGAGGTACAATATGAAAGAGAAAAATAAATTTATATATAATTTAGTAATTGTTATATTTTTAATAGTATATGCTTGTTTTAATACTGATATGGTAGATGATATAAAAAAAGGTACTGCTCAAGTAGCAAGTGTATTATATAAAGAAACTACTGTTATAAAAGAAAATAGTAATGATAAATTGTATGTGTATTTTTTAGATGTTGGTCAGGCTGATTCTATTTTAATAAATTTTAAAGATGAATATTCATTAATTGATGCTGGAAATAATGAAGATGGACCTTTATTAGTTAATTATTTTAAAGAGCTTGGTATAAATAAATTTAAGTATGTAATAGCAACTCATGGACATGAAGATCATATAGGGGGTATGGATGATATTATAAATAATTTTGATATAGATAATTTTTATATGCCTAATAAGCTTTCTGCTACTAAGACGTTTGAAGATATGTTAGATGCTTTAGAAAGTCATGATATGAAATATATTAATCCAAAAGTAGATGATTTATTTAGTATGTATGATGTGTCATTTAAAGTTGTTTATGATGGCCTTTTAACTAGTGATATTAATGATTCGTCATTAATAGTTAAGTTAACATATAATAATAATAGTTTTTTATTTACTGGGGATGCAACAAGTAAAGTTGAAAAATTAATTATAGATAAAGATATTAAAAGTGATGTTTTAAAAGTGGCTCATCATGGTTCTAATTATAGTACAACGGATATATTTTTAAGTAGGGTATCACCTAAATATGCAGTAATATCAGTTGGAAATAATAATATATATAAGCATCCTTCTTTAAGTACTATAGAAAAATTAGAAAAGAATAATATAAAAATATATAGAACTGATGATTCTAATACTATTATATTTGATAGTGATGGAACTAATATTAATGTTAGTAGTATTAATACTAATACAAATGGAGATTAATTATGAAATATGTTGTTGAAAAAGTAGAGGGTAATATAGTTGTTTTAGAAAGTATAATAGATAGTAGTAAGAAATATATTACTTTTGAAGAACTTAAATTTAGTGTTAAAGAAAATGATGTTTTATTATTTGATAATGAAGAATATATATTAGATGAGAATGAAAAAAATGATAGGATAAGAAGAATTAAAGATAAAATGGAAAGGTTAAGAAAATAAAAAAAATATATTTATTTAGAATATTATAGTATTTGAAGGTTAAAAATTCCTTAAGAACAGTAAAATAGAATAAATTTTGTTAATTTGTAAAAAAGTAAGTAGAAAAAGAAGGAAAGATATATTTTAGAGCAAGAATAAATTTTTTTCTTCTTTTTAATACATGCAAAAAAGATTTTTATAAAAATTACAAAAAATTTGAGTCAAATGCTTGATTATGATGTATAATTAAGGTAATCTTAATTGA
>CAYOAY010000087.1:0-3283 GCA_964402155.1 uncultured Muribaculaceae bacterium
ATCTGTCCAATTCCTACATTGACATTTTTGTCCAATTCTATATTAACATTTACAAATTCTAATCAATAGGTTTTTTGTAAGATTGCTTAAGTTTACGTTTTGCAGTCTTTTTTTTGTTAAAGAAATAAAGGTCTAGTGAGGAGAGGATAAAATGGCAAATAAAATAAGAACTTCCAAAGGTGTGGCTAAAAAAGCTAGTAGTCAACTTAGAAGTCAGAAAACAACTAAAGCTACTAAGAGTGTAGCTGGTAGTGCATTGAGAAATAGAGCAAGATAGGAGGTAATATTTATGGACAATAAACTACAAAAACGAAAACAAGATATTAAGAAAATTATTGATGGACTTGATATAACACCATCAATGTTTAAAAATGCAGAAGAAAAATATAAGAGTATCGCAAAGTATTTGAATGAACATGGCTTAAATGTTGATATTTCGCTACAGGGATCTTTTGCAATAGGCACAGCAACCAAACCTTATTCTGATGGTAAAGAAAAGGCTTATGATGTTGATGTTATATGTCAATTTGAAAATGAAAATTTAACTTCTGAGGATATTCGCAATAGTTTGATTTCTACTTTAAATGATTCTGAAGTGTATAATGATAAAATAAAGGAATGGCCTAAATGTTTTACTTTAGAGTATGCAAAATTTGGTGACTATGACTTTTCTATTGACTTAGTTCCTACTGTTTTGAATGAAAAATCGGATATATGTGGAGATAATGCAAATGAAAAATACTTAACTAATGTTCTTAAGATAGCCATAAAAGAAGATAAATATGATTGGTATACGATTAATCCAAAAGGATATCAAACATGGTTTAATGATATAAACAGTAGATTTGCATTATATAATCGAGAAGCTAGAATGAGAAATTTGTTTGAGACTAATAAACAAATATATGCGAGTGTTGAAGATATTCCAGAATACTTTAATAAAAGTGCCTTACAGGAAGCTATTCAGATTTTAAAGAGAAATAGAGATATATACTTTAGTAAGATTCAACAAGAAAATAATAAACCAGCAAGTATTATAATTACCACTTTTGCAGCATTAGTTGCTAGTAATTCACCAACTGATGTTGATTCAATTGATTTAGTGTTTAGTATTTTAAAAGAATTAAGTCTTTATTCTAATGATGAGTTATATTCTAAAATTATTTCACCAATTATCAAGAAAAATGGGACATGGGAATTTCTTAATCCAGTTAATGATAAAGATAATTTATTAGATTCATGGAATAAAGATAAAGATAATTCTACGTTGTTTTTTAATTGGGTGGAAAGAGCCAATAAAGATTTTGCTGATATTATTGATCTGAATAATAATGAGCATATTGGTATTTTAGGAAATTCTTTAGGAAATGAAATAGTTGATAAATTATTTGAACGAAATAAAGTAGAAAAAATAAGTGATGGAGTTAAACCTTATCATGATTAGTGAATTTATAGATTTTGATATGATAAATAAGAAATATCCAAATCTAATATACGATAGTAGTAAAAATATTATTAGTGGAAATATTAGTATTTGTAAAAATTGTAATGATGAAATAATAAGCGGATGCTATGATTTATTAATAGATTTTAATAAATCTAGCATTCCATATGTATATGATGTTGGAAAAAAGATAAAAAGAAACTATGAACATTGTTATTCTGATAGGAGATTATGCTTAGCAACAGATATAGAACAACTACTGTTTATACATGATACTAAAAGTATCTGTTTATGGATTGAAAAATATGTTGAATCTTATTATATTTCTTATGAATATTTCCAAAAATATGCTATTTATCTATTTGGTCAATATTCACATGGAAATCAAGGAATTGCAGAATTTTATAAAAAACATTTTAATCTTGATAATGAAGAAAATAGTTTAGACATAATTAAATACATATTTTTTAATACTTATAGGGGACACAATTTATGCCCATGTGGAAGTAATAAAAAAATAAGAAACTGTCATGGAAAAATAATTATGAAATGCAAGCAAGATCCCGACTATAATTTGCTCAGTGAAGATTTTAGGAGGTGGTTTAATGATAAAAAATAGTATTTTTGATAAACAAAATGAAAAAGATATGTTGGATATTTTATATGCTCAAAGACATTATTACAATATAGCAAACCATTTAGATAATATTAATCTTTTATTAATATTTATTGTATGTGCGTATGATTTCTTTGAAATAAATAATCCTATGATAAAATTATTAGTAAATGGTCTTATTGTTTTTATTATTTATATAATTACACATGTTATTAATGATTATATAAAAAAAGGTGCAGATTTAAAAAAATATTTTGATTATAAATTATATGCATTTAAAGGTATAACAAAACAATTTGAAAATAATTGTAAAAAGAATATACATAATATATTAATGAAAAATAAGCCAGATTATAACCAACAAATTAGTAATGATGGAAAATCTAATCCACCTGGATTAAAGGATTGGTATTTTGACGAAGGTGAAACTCAAAGATTGGATATAATAAAATCGACACAGAGTCAAAATATAAAATGGGATAAAAGAATCTCAACAATATATTTAATAATAGTTATTATTTTGGTAATAGTATTGTTTATTACTTATCTAATGACATGTGCTTTAATGAAATTTAATATAATTGAATTCCTTGCTGGCTTGATTTCTTTTGTATCATTTTTCTGTTATCTATTTAAAAAGATAATCTCATATATTAAGATTAATAAATATGTTTATTGTGCGGAACATTTATTAAATAAAGCAAAAAATGATGTGGATTTAATAGAAATACAGGAAATAATTGATAAAAGAAGACATGAAAATTTTTGCCTCCCAAATATTATTCATAAAATTATTTCAAAAAGTGTTCATGAAGAAATAGAATTTATTTATAAAGATTAAAATATGAAAAAATGATTTGACAAACTATTGCAAGAGAGGTAACATGCAATAAATTGGAGGATGAATTTTATGAAAAATGAAGAAAAATTTATTAAAGAAGAAAATAAATTAAGAATGGAAAATGATGCTAGATTGTTAGCAGATTTGATTTCCCATTTGAATTATGAATATTCAAATGGGAAATCAATAAATATTGATCATATTTATAAAACATTACATGATATAGTTAATTATACAAAAGAAGAAAAAGAAAAAATAAAAGAACATGCCTTTATATATTTAAGAGTTGATTATCGGTTAGAATTAAATAATTAGTAATAAAATATTACCAGTAAAATAGAATAAATTTTGTTAATTTGTAAAAAAGTAAGTAGAAAAAGAA
>CAYOAY010000088.1:0-3237 GCA_964402155.1 uncultured Muribaculaceae bacterium
CTTATAATAATTATAACAAGAAATTATTGCGAAGAAAATTCATTCTATTTTACTGTAAGTAGTTATATAAACTGGACTTAGGTTCAGTTTTTTTGTATAATAAATCTTGGTGATAAAAATGTTTGAAAGTTTAACTGAAAAGATAGAAAATGCAGTAAGTAAATTTAAGGGTAATGGAGTTATTACTGATGATAATATTAGTGATGTAATGAGAGATGTTAGACTTGCTTTATTAGAAGCTGATGTTAATTATAAAGTAGTAAAAGAATTTACTAATAAGGTAAAAGAAAAAGCTTTAGGAGAAGAAGTTAAGAAGTCTTTAAAGCCAGATGAGGTTTTTTTAAAGATATTAAAAGATGAATTATTATCTTTATTAGGTGAAGGTTCAAAAGAACTTAAATTAAATAATAATCCATCTATTATTATGTTAGTTGGTCTTCAAGGAAGTGGTAAAACAACTACTATTGGTAAATTGGCTAATTTACTTAGAAAGAAAAAGAGTAAAAAGCCTCTTCTTATTGCAGCTGATATATATCGTCCAGCGGCAATTGAACAGTTAAAACAGTTAGGCCGTGAGCTTAATGTTGAAGTATATGATGAAAAAACTAAGGATGCTACTTTAATAGTTTTAAATGGTGTAAAAAAAGCTAAAGAAGAAGGATATGATTTAGTATTAATTGATACTGCTGGTAGACTTCATATAGATAATGAATTAATGGATGAGTTAATAAGTATAAATGAAAGTGTTAAACCTGATGAAATATTATTAGTATTAGATGCTATGATAGGTCAAGATGCTATAAATGTAATAAATGGATTTAATCAAAAGCTTCCTTTAACAGGTACTATTTTAACTAAGATGGATGGAGATACTAAAGGTGGTGTTGCTCTATCAGCTAGGCATTTAACAGGAGTTCCTATTAAATTTATAGGTATATCTGAAAAGTTAGATGGTATAGATGAATTTAATCCTGATAGAATGGTATCTAGAATATTAGGTAATGGAGATATTATGTCAATAATAGAAAAGGCTGAATCTGTTATTGATGAAAAAGAAGCATTAAAAGCAGCTAAGAAAATGGAAACTGGAAAAATGGATTTAGAAGACTTTTTATCTCAGTTAAGACAAATAAAAAAACTTGGTCCATTAGAAAATTTAATTAAACTTATTCCAGGAGCTAGAAAACTAGGATTAAATAATATAAATATTGATCCAAAAAGTTTTGCTAAATTAGAAGCTATAATATCATCTATGACTATAAAAGAAAGAAGACATCCTGAAATAATAAAAGCATCAAGAAAACAAAGAATTGCAAAGGGAAGTGCAACAACAGTTACAGATGTAAATAGATTATTAGATCAATTTGAACAAATGAAAAAGATGATGAAAATGATGAAAAATGGTAATTTTAAAATGCCATTTTAATAAATGGAGGTAATATTTATGATTAAAGCAAAGCCATTTGTTAAATGGGCAGGTGGAAAAAGACAAATTATTGATAAATTAAAAAAATATGTTCCTTTAGAATTTAATACGTATTATGAACCATTTGTTGGTGGCGGTGCTTTGTTATTTGAATTAGCTCCCATAAATGCAGTTATAAATGATTCAAATAAAGAACTCATGAATATATATAGTTGCCTATGTGATGAAGATAAATTTAAAAAAGTATGTAGCTTATTAAATAGTTATGAAAAAAATCATTCACAAGAGTTTTATTATGAAATAAGAAATAAAGATAAAAATAAAAAAGCTTATGATAGATTATCTGATTATACTAAGGCAGCTAGAACAATTTATTTAAATAAAGCATGTTTTAATGGGTTATATAGAGTTAATAAGAAAAATGAATTTAATGTTCCGTTTGGTAAGAAAAATAAGGTAAATACTTATGAATTATCTAACTTAATAACTATTAGTAATTATTTAACTATGAATAATATTAAGATATTAAGTGTTGATTTTGAAGAAGCTGTAATAGATGCTAAAAAAAATGATTTTATATATTTTGATCCAACATATGATTCAGATACTTTAACATTTAATAGTTATACTGAAGAGGGTTTTGGTAAAAAAGAACAAATAAGATTAGCTAAAGTATTTAAAGAGTTAGATGAAAAAGGTTGTTATGTAATGCTTTCTAATCATAATACTACTTTAGTTAATGAATTATATAAAGGGTATAATATTCATTTAATAGAAGCTAAAAGAAATATTAATTCTAATGGTAAAAAAAGAGGTAAAGTACAGGAAGTTATAATAACTAATTTTGAAAATAATAAAGGGTTTGAATAATTTAATAATAAATAAAATAATAAGATAAAAACCTATTCAAACATTTTAACTTATCATACTATAAAGTAGATAAGGGGGATTTAAATGTTTTTTAATAATAAAAATAATATGTTCTTTGGTGGCGGATGTTGTCAAAATAATAATGATAATATAAATTGTCCAAATAATCCAGTAATAGAACCTACTATAGAAAGATGTGTAACTAGAGATATTTGTCATACTGTAGAACAAGAGTGATAATTTATGATAGACTTTAGTATTTAAGAGAAAATAAGTACAAAATAAAGGCATTTTGATAAGAAATGTCTTTTTGTGTGATATAATTTATATAAAGTTAGGTGAGATAAATTATGAATCATAAATATATTAATAAAGATACTTTTAAAATAGTTGATAATGTATTTGAAGTAGTTGAAGATATAGCACAGACAATATCAATATTAAATAAAAAAGGATATTATACGAAATATTGCTGTTCTGGACATGTAAAAGATCCTAGATTATATGAATTATATAATGTTAAAAGTAGTGATGATTTTGAATTTAAAGATCTTGGTTATATAGTAAATCAAGAAAAAAGTGGTTATGATATTATTATGCCATCTATATATACTTCAGTTTATATAATGTTTGAGAATAATTATAATTTTGATAATTTACCTGAGGGTTTTAACAAGTTAGATAATGATAACATTGATGATTATGTTATTTCAAAAGAAATTTGTTATTATAAAAATGGTAAAAGAAAAGATTGTAATACTATAGACAAAGAAATAAAAGATGCAAATGATAAATTATTAAAATGGGCAATTTCTTTATCAAATAATATATTATGAAAGTGAGTTAAATTATGAATATAAATAAAATAAAAAATGAATTAATTGGGCAAAAAGAATCTAAGTTTAAAGGCAATATATATCATTATTCTCAAGTTAATTTTG
>CAYOAY010000089.1:0-2831 GCA_964402155.1 uncultured Muribaculaceae bacterium
ATAATTATGCTTATGTTTCATAAATTTTTTGTAAAAATGCAAAGTTATTGACATATATTCGTATCGACTGCAATATATTTTCACAAAAGAAAGCCACGATATTTCAGGTGGCTCGATATCCATTTCTATCATACGTTTCGTTGATATACCTTTCGTTTCGCTGAAGCACCTATCATTTTGTTAATGAGCCTTTCATTCCGTAGTGCTATGTTTAAAAAGAAAAAGCCCTGTAAAAGTACTAAATGATACTCCTACAAGGCTAACTACTTACATTACAAATAAGAAAATAACTCCTTTATGTAAAGAAAAAAGGTCTGACACATAACGTATCAAACCTATGCTTTTTAAATGGCAAAGGCTACCTATTTTGATACATTTGCATACCCTAATATAAAAAGTGCATACCCTTAGGATAATTTTGCATACCCTATTTCATCTATCAGTTTACACACTCCATAATTTCTTTGCAATTATCGATATAAATATAATCTGAAATTAATAAATTGAATGCATAAGAATTAACAAAATAATTAGTTTTATATTTTGATAATACACTAATAATATCTGTATATTGTTGAAGAGTTTTTGCTGTAGCATTTTTATCTAACTGATTAAAATATATTCCATCAACATATGTAACATAATGCAAGTTTGGAAACTCTGGTTTTCGATCAATAAAATCAGTTATTTCTGAAGCCTGTTTGTCCTGTCCCCCACCATTTTCTTTCATATTTTTTTGTTCAATTATAAAAAAATGTTCTCCAATTTTAGCTAAAGCATCCGGGTATTTTTCTGTTTCTCGTCCATATTCTGATAGTTTAACACCATATAATTCAGTAAATTTTTTAAATAACGTTTTTCCATTTTTGTCTGATAATAAATAATAAGAATCCTGTTCAAAATCTTTAGACTCCATCTTAGTCAAATCAATTAATCCATTTGCTCTTAATGTATCAGCTATTTTATTTGCTCCATATGTTCCTTTTCTTTTATGGGAATAATTATCAGACATTACCTGAAGAACAATATTACTATATCCTTGTGATTTATACATTTGGTGTCGATTAGAAATATAGTATTTCATGATAAATTTAATCACTTCAATTTTCTCATGTAATTTTAAAGTTTGAAAAATAGAATAATTCATGTTATGGACATTAAAATATTGACAAAACGCCGAATAATTCATACCTTTTGTTTTTAGTTCTTCAATAATTAGTAAAATTATTTTTTTAATTTCCTCATCATCTATCGAATAATTCATATCATAAATCATTGTTTGTATAGTATCTATAAAACGAATAACATTATTATTTGATTTTGTTAATAAATTTTCTTCTTCAAAAGTTAAAGGTATTACTCGATTATCAACAATTTTATGATAATTTTCATCTAACATTTTTTCTTTATGTTCTGTAGCGACATTAAAATAATCTAAGTTGTTTTTCATCTTTATCGCTCCTTCCATATAGTTCTTCATATGCAAGTTCCATAATTGCCCTTGCTGTTCTAAAATCTAATCGTCTTCTTCTACGACCACATTTCATATTTCCTTTAAAAGGTGAAAAGATCAAATCATCTGTAATTGCTCTTCTTTCATTAAGAATCTTATTACATATTTCAATATATTTTTCTCTATCTGAATTTTGAATCTTGATATCTATTACACTTAATAGTCTTGAACTTACCTTAATTCCTTTTTCCCAATCATAATCAAAATTTTCTTTAAAATCGAATCGCAACATATCTAACTCAGAAGTTGTATCTACAGCTCTTAGTCCTAGCCAACCTTCTAATACGTTAAAA
Source organism: uncultured Muribaculaceae bacterium (assembly GCA_964402155.1). Taxonomy (GTDB): domain Bacteria; phylum Bacillota_I; class Bacilli_A; order RF39; family UBA660; genus Aphodocola. The sequence goes on from CAYOAY010000089.1 coordinate 1,807, forward strand.
TGAATTTTAATATGATTTTTGGGTTCTAATCTATTATTTTCAATATCAGATAAAGTACAAATATATTTATCATTTTTATAAACCTTTACTAATTCAAAACTTTTTTCGTTGCCATCAAAACAAACGACACAAACTGGTGTATCAGTATCATAAAAAGGATTATCCTCTAAAACAGTAATAGAATGTAATTTATTTTTTTGAAGATAATTGCTATTAATAAATGTCTCAGGAATTATTGCAACTATATATTTTTGTGCATTTAACATTTTATCAAGAGCAATTAAATAAACATCATCATAAATAGAGTTTTCAAAATATTTTGCAACACTATCATATATTTTCTTTCTTGAAGCAGAATAATTTGATAAATACGGTGGATTAGTAACAATTATCGCTCCATCAATATGAGGAATATTTATTAACGAATCATTTATTTCCCACATCAATGTTGAATCCACATCCAAGCCAAAAGTATTATTAATTCCTAAATTTTTAACCACTGTTAATATATCTCCTGCTCCAGCATACGGATCATATGCAATGTTACAATTACTATTCAATATAAATTCTTGAATTTGTGGTTTAAGCCATAATGATTCTTTTGTAAAAAATTGTCCTAATTTTATTTTTTTTATCTTCCATTGTACAAAATCTACACCTTTCTTACTTAGATTAGGTCTCAAATACTATGGATATTAAAACTTTTCACCAGTGAATTAAAATCGATAAAAAATGGCGAATATATGAAGAAAATTAGCGAAATTATAGGAATTTTGAGAAAAATATGATATACTTATATAAAGAAATCACAGGTATCAAAACGTATACATTTCTATATCGTTCTGACTTTTTTATTATCTTATCACTTGATAAAATCACCTTTTTATTGATATATACTTACAGAGGTGATTTTTTTATGATATATGCATATATACGTGTATCTACAAAACAACAAAGAATTGATAGACAGTATGAAGAAATTAAGGAAATGAATATAGATGATAAATATATCTATATTGATAAAG
>CAYOAY010000090.1:0-2795 GCA_964402155.1 uncultured Muribaculaceae bacterium
TTAAAATATCTTCATGTCTTCCAAGCGAAGGATATATAGAAGGATTTTTTAGCCCGTTCAATATTATATCAAATAAACTTTCATCTTCTGGAACAATATGAATGATTAATTCTACATCAACTATAAGTTCTACATATCCAATACCTTTAATATTACCACTATTACTTTTATTATAAAAATGTCTAGTATAAAAATTGAAAAGCGAACTTTTATATTCTCCTTGTATGCTAATCTTCACAGGTTTATATTCTATAAAATTACAAACCTTATGAATCATCCCTATTACGGTAGAATACGGAGGAAATATAAAACTTTCTTGCACATCTATACTAGCGGGTTTTCTATAATTACTCAAATTCTGATAACATTCAAGTCTTATTGCTTTATTTACCATAATATTTATTTACCTCTTCATTAAGATGACTAAAAACTTCAGAAATATCTTTAGGATTTAATTCTTTTTCTATATCTTGTGAATTATTAAATATATTTCCTATATATCCGATTATAGTATTATTTTTAATTTCTTTGTCTATATTAATAGTTTTTACTATAAGCTTTATATCAAGATTATTTTTATTTACTTTTAATCTATTTTCAAAAAAAGGATTTTTTATATTATAAACTCCTCCTATAACAAATATAGGACTTAAATTTTCTCTTCTTCCTCTAATATCTCTATATAAAGTCTTTAAGACATTCAAAAATGAATTGACTCTATCTGCGCATATTTTTTTTTCATTGTTAGATAAGTCTTTTTTCTCACCTTCATTATCGCCAATACCTACTCTATCTAAATCTATAGTTACAGTATATGTATAATATGATTTATGTATTTCTATTTGTGCTAGATTATTATCAACATTTGCTCTTTTTGCAAGCCCCATATTATTTAAAAAATCTGTGTCAGCATTATAATTTTCTAACGAAATAGCATTACTTAATCTAACAACTGCACTTCTTATTATAGCATTATTGCCTTTTACTGTTTTCATATATCCGAATAAATCTATTTCAGGATATTTACTTATAGCGGTATCGGGTTTAAATTGAACTACTTTTTTATCTCCACTTCCTATAGCTTCAACGGGAGTATCCCAACCTAATTGTTTTATTATACTATAGCGCAGAGCTTGACGGGATATATAACTATAAGTATATCCATCACCTCTATTTAACTTTTTTAGGGAAGAGTAATTACTTCCTCCTTCACCATAATTAGAACTTTCTGCCTCAAAGATTATACTTAAAGTTAAACCTTTATTTTCCATTATTTTCTCCTTCTTCTTTATTTTCTTTATTTTCTTTTTTATTATAATATGCGCCTTTAAGTCCAAGCACATAAGCATAACCAATTTCTTTAAAATCATTATCAGATGTAAACATTTGTAAAAATATACTCGGTATATCTAAATTCATACCATTATATAATCTTGTTATCGTATCTAAAAATAAATTTTTATTAGATGTATGCAATGCATTTATAAGTTTATAAACGAGGCTATTTATCTTACTTTCGTCTATAGACTTTTTCATTTCATCTCCTTTTTCACAAGCTACATATGCTTTCTTAATTTTATCTTTCATATTAGTCTCCTTGTCAAATATGTTTTTTTGAATTATTTGTATTTTTAATAATCTATATATATCATAAATATTATGTTCAGCTTTTATTAAATTAAAAATAAGATTATATTGTTCAGTTGAATTTATTATATTATTTAAACATTCGTCAAAAATATTTATAGTTGTATTATTTATTTTTTTAAAAGATAAGGCTAATTTTGCTAATCTATCCCCGCATTCGTTAACTATTTTAATAATATTTTTGTCAATCGTATTAATATTATATCTATCTAAATCTAAATTTTTTACTATTACTTGTATAGAATCTATTTCATATTTTTTTATTTTCAGCATTTTTTCTATAGTGATATTTAATATAGAACATTTTTTATTCTCACTATCTACACTAGTTTCTAAAGCAGATTTCATGCCTATTAAAGAATCAATATTATTATTTTCATTAATAAATACAAAGCTATTATCTATTTGAGTGAATCCTAATAATGAACAAATATATATGTAAGCACATAAAGGACATACATATATGTCGGCATTAAAATTCCAATATGCTGATGATTTTTCATTTACATTTACACCTAAATTATTCATAAATGTAAGGTTATGCCTTTTTAGTCCGCTTTTAGTTTTATAACCGCTTTCTTTATTCATATCTACTTTACAAATAAAACATTTATCTACACTATATTCATTATTATTGGCTAAATTTTTTATTGGCTCAACGAATATATTATTTAATATATTTTGCAAATAAATTTTTTCACCTTTCTTTAATCCTTGTGATATATTAGGGCTATCTAAAAATGCAAAATTTCCAATAAAAACTGAAAAATGTTTGTATATACTATAAAAATTAACTATATTAAGAATATCCTTATCTTTTAATATCTTATTTATAGTTTTTTCTGTATCCTCAATAAATAATTTTTTATAATTTTTCTCTTTTAGACTATTAATCATGTCAAAAGCCATTGAATATTTTCCTTTATTATTTTTACATTGTTTAATAGCTTCATTTATAGTCTTTTCTTTTGTATTTTTATCTTTTACTTGATAAATAAAAGTTTCTTTTTCAAATTTATCACAAACTGTTTTTATAAATATATTTCCCAAATTCACACTCTTTAGAAATTTTTTACTAACAAATAAATCCTGCCCCTCATAATAATAATCTTTTTTATTATTCATTACTTCTTCTTTATTTTCACCTT
>CAYOAY010000091.1:0-2718 GCA_964402155.1 uncultured Muribaculaceae bacterium
ATAATTTAATCACAAAATGATAAAAAAATATGTAAAAAACCGAAACTTAAAAAATGATTATATTGACAATAGAAATATAATGTATTATACTTAAATAGTAATCATTACTATCTAGGAGACTTATATGAGATATTCAAAGCAAAAAGATGAAATATTAAATACTGTTTTAGAATCTAATTGTCATCCTGATGCTAACTATATTTATAATTTAGTAAAATTAAAAATTCCTAATATAAGTTTAGGAACTGTTTATAGAAATTTAAATATATTAGCAAATGAAGGGAAAATAAGAAAAATTTTACTTGAAGATGGTAATTATAGGTTTGATAAAACGTTAAAAGTACATAATCATATAAGATGTATTAATTGTAATAAATTAGTTGATATTGATACATTAATTAATAGTGATGAAATAAAAAAAATAGAAGAAAATACATATTTTAAAGTAACTAATAGTTGTTTTAATTTAAATGGAATTTGTAGTGATTGTAAAGGAAAGGAAAAATAATTATGGAACTTAAAGGAACTAAAACAGAAGAAAATTTAATTAAAGCTTTTGCAGGAGAAAGTCAAGCTAGAAATAAGTATACTTATTTTGCTAGTAAAGCTAAAAAAGAAGGCTATGAGCAAATAGCATCTATATTTGAAGAGACAGCTAATAATGAAAAAGAGCATGCAAAGATGTGGTTTAAACTTCTAAATGGTGGAGAAATTCCTTCAACAAAAGAAAATTTAAAAGCAGCTGCTGATGGTGAAAACTATGAATGGACTGATATGTATAAAGAATTTGCTAAAACAGCTAAAGAAGAAGGTTTTGAACATATAGCTTATCTTTTCGAAGAAGTAGCTAAAATAGAAAAGAATCATGAAGAAAGATATTTAAAATTACTTGGTAATGTTAACGATAATTTAGTATTTCAAAAAGATGAAGAAATAGTTTGGATATGTCGTAATTGTGGTCATGTATATATTGGCAAAAATGCTCCTGAAATATGTCCAGTATGTAGTCATCCTCAAAGTTATTTTGAAGAAAGAAAAGAAAATTATTAATATAGTATGAAGCATTTATGGTTAAATGCTTCTTTTAATGATAAAATATATTTGAGGTAATTTATGAGAAAGAAAAAATTAGATATTATATATGAGGATAAAGAAATATTAGTTGTTAATAAACCTAGTGGTTTACTTACTGTATCAACATTAAAAGAAAAAGAAAAAACATTATTCCATGAAGTGGCAAATTATATAAAAAAAAGTAATCCTAAGGCTAAAGTATTTATTGTAAACAGATTAGATAAAGATACATCGGGTATAGTTTTATTTGCTAAAAATCAAAATATAAAATATATGTATCAAAATATGTGGGATAAACTATCAACAAGAAATTATATTGCAATAGTAAAAAGTAATTTAGAAAAGAAAAAAGGTACTATTAAGTCATATTTAAAAGAAACAAAAACATTACTTGTTTATTCTTCTAATGATAAAAAAGATGGTAAACTAGCAATAACTAATTATAGTGTTATAAAAGAAAATAAAAAATATTCTATGCTTAATATAGAAATTAAAACTGGAAGAAAAAATCAAATAAGAGTACATTTAAATGATATTAATCATCCAATATTAGGAGATAAAAAGTATGGTAATATTAAAAGTCCAATTAATAGACTTATGCTTCATGCAAATAAGCTTACTATAATTAACCCTAAGAATAATAGAAAAATGGAATTTATAAGTAATATTCCTAAAAATTTTGATATTTTATTCAATAAAGATAAATAAAATTAATTAGGTGAATTATGAAAGATTTAAATTTTTTAAAAACAAGATTAATTGCACATAGAGGATATCATGATATGAAAAAAGGGATTTGTGAAAATTCTATTAGTGCTTTTAAAAATGCTATAAAACACAATTATATAATAGAATTAGATATACATTTGTTAAAAGATAATAATATAGTGGTATTTCATGATGGCAATTTGAAAAGAGTATGTGGTATAAATAAAAAAATAGAAGATTGTACATATAATGAACTTTTAAAATATAATTTATTTAATACAAATGATAAAATTCCACTTTTAAAAGATGTATTAAAGGTAGTTAATGGTAAAGTACCTTTATTAATTGAAATAAAATATTATCCTAAATATGGAGTTTTAGAAAAAAAATTAGTAGATATTTTAAAAAATTATAAAGGATTATATGCTATTCAAAGTTTTTATCCTAAAACAATATTTTGGTTTAAAAAAAATAAAAAGAATATACCTGCTGGATTATTATCTAGTGATTTTAAAAAAAGTAATAATTTAAAAAGAATAATTGGCAAAACATTATTACTTGATATTTTATTAAATGCTGATTTTATTTCTTATAATATTAAAGCAATTCCTAATTTATATATTAAATCTAAAAGAAAGAAAAAAGTGATACTTGGGTGGACTATTAGAAATAAAGAAGAATTAAATAAAATGAAAAAATATTGTGATAATTTTATATGTGAAAATTTTCATAAATTAAAAAATTATAAATAATAAATTTGCAAATTATTTTATACTTTTTGCTTTTTTTATACAATATAATTTGCAAAAAAAATTACAATTTTTATATAAATTATTTTGAATATCTATAATTATGTAAACTCAAGTTAAAAAATATTGACATAGGGGGGGGGTGTTTATGATATTATAGACAAGTAAGATAGTAAGAAAATACTTA
>CAYOAY010000092.1:0-2663 GCA_964402155.1 uncultured Muribaculaceae bacterium
ATAATAATTATAACAAAAAATTATTGCGAAGAAAATTCATTCTATTTTACTGTTTTTAAATTTAAAATCTTTATGTTCAATATTATACGTGGTATAATTAATGGGGTGCTTAAATATGACTATAAATTTAGAAACATTAATTTTAACAAGATATGATGAAGCAAAACATAAAGAATTATTTGAATCATTTAAAAATGGGGATTCTTTTTCAAAATTTATTCATGAAGTATGTAAAAGACTTGAGGCTTCTAAAAATAATTTTAATAATATATTTCAAAGTTCTTTTGTAGTTGAATGTAATAATATTCCGATTGGTTATTTGTATGTATCTTCAAATGAAAAAGATGAGGTTTTTTTAGAATATTCAATATTAAAACAATATAGAAATCAAGGCTTTGGCAAGATGCTATTAAATCAGGCTAGTGATTTTTTATTTCAAAATTATAATATAAGATGTATAAGAGCTGATGTTGATCCTAGTAATAAAAATAGTATGTTGCTTCTTGAATCTTGTGGATATATATTTGATGAAGAAGAATATGAAAAGAGAAATTTTATAGGTAATATGCATTTTTTTAAGGAAAGCGATTGCTATTATTTGAAAAGGAGAAAGTAATATGAAATTAGTATCTTGGAATGTAGCAGGATTTAGAGCTTGTTTGAAAAAAGGGTTTGAGGAGTTTTTTTATGCTTGTGAAGCTGATGTATATTGTCTTCAAGAAGTAAAAGCTTTAAAAGATGAAATAGATTTTGAACCTAAAGATTATTATTGTTATATAAACCCTGCAGATAAAAAAGGTTATTCTGGGACTATAATATATACATTATATGAGCCTATTAGTGTTGCGTATGGATTAAATAATGATATTTTTGATCATGAAGGTAGAGTAATAACTTTAGAATTTAATAATTATTATTTAGTTAATCAATATGTTCCAAATGTAAAAAGAGATTTATCTAGATTACAGTATCGTATGAATTGGGAAGATGAGTTTAAAGAGTATGTAATTAAATTAGAAAGAAAAAAACCTGTTATAATTTGTGGAGATTTTAATGTTGCACACACAATTATGGATATTAAAAATGCAAAGGCTAATATAGGGAATGCTGGATTCACATATGAAGAAAGAGAAAAATTTAGTTTACTTTTAAATTCTGGATTTATTGATACTTATAGATTTTTTAACCCAGATAAGAATGATGCTTATACGTGGTGGAGTTATATGGCTAATGCAAGGCAAAAAAATATAGGATGGAGACTTGATTATTTTCTTGTATCAGAAAGTATAATTGATAAAGTATCAAATTCTGTTATATATAATGATGTATATGGAAGTGATCATTGTCCAATTGGAATTGATATTAATTTAAAATAATATTTTAAAAGTAAATATAGATTATATTTAGTGATATATAGGAAATAAACCATCCTATTTTTTTTATTTTGAATATTATATTAATGAAGGTGCATCTTTAAGCCATTAGGGGGAATTTTAATTGGATGAGATTTTAAATAATTTTTCTAAACATCTTATTGAAATTGTATTTACTATTATAACTGGAGTAATTGGATATATTGGAGTTAGAATTAAAAAAATATATAAAGAATACATAAATGATAGATTAAAAAAAGAAATAATAGAAAAAACTGTAAAGTATGTTGAGCAGACCTCTAAAGATTTATCATGTAAGGAAAAAAAGAAAAAAGCTTTGGAAAAGTCATTGGAATGGATGAAGGAGAAAAAACTAAATATTAGTGATACAGAACTTGAAATTTTAATTGAAAGTGCGGTTAATTGTTTATAAAGGAAGCTTATAAAGCTTCCTTTATTTAAGTATATATAAATCTTTTTAGTACATAATAAAGTTGAAGGAGGAAATGCTATGCGTGAATATAATGAGGTGCCTGCTATGATATCAGCAAAAGATTTGGATTATTTAAGTGATATGTTTAACTGGAATTTTAATGCATGTAAGTTAGCTAATAATTTTTATTTTATAGTAAATGATAGTGAAATAAAAGAAATTATGAAAAAAGCTTACGAAATTCATAAAGAACATGCAAAGTACATATTGAATATTTTACAGTAAGGAGATAAAAATGAATAATAAAATACAAAATAAAAATGTAGAAGTTCCAAATACAAAACAAATGAATGATAAGGATTTTATAACAACGATGCTTTCTATAGAAAAGGCATTAGTAAAAGATTATGCTGTTTCTTTAACTGAAGTTAGTAATAATGATTTATATAATGATTATTATGATATGTTTGATGATTTAAGTAATCTTCAAAGAGATATTTATAATTTAATGTTTAAAAAGGGCTGGTATCAGCTTGAAATGGCAGAAGATAACAAGATACAAGAAAAATTAAATTGTTTAACTAATGAAATTTTGCAAATAGATGATAAATAAGTAAAAAAAACCAAAATAAGTATTGATTTTTGTAAATCTTTTTGATATTATTAATATGCATTTAGTTTAATGCATGTTATTTTGGGGTTTTAGCTCAGCTGGCTAGAGCGCCTCGCTTGCACCGAGGAGGTCAGGAGTTCGAATCTCCTAAGCTCCACCAATATAAAAATAACCGTTGATTTTCAACGGTTTTATTTTATAATAGGAAAGTCATGCAAAAAGTATGAAAATAAATGTAAAGCAA
>CAYOAY010000093.1:0-2534 GCA_964402155.1 uncultured Muribaculaceae bacterium
TATTTCCCGTTAATGTTTAAAAAAATTTGAGACATTTTCCTAAATTATTGACACTATGCTATATAAAATTTATATAAAATGGCGCGCCCGAAGAGATTCGAACTCCTGACCCCTTGGTTCGTAGCCAAGTGCTCTATCCAGCTGAGCTACGGGCGCAGTAAATTTGCTACAAAAAACGATTTAAAGCCTCTGTAACGCAAATTATTATACCATTATTATTTACTTTTTTCAATAGAAATATTATTTTTTTATTTCATTTATGAATTCTATAGCTTGATTATCTAATTTATCTAAAGAATTAATTTCAATAACATAATCATATTTATAATTTTCAACGTTACTATCTGCAAAATTAGATTTAATTAATGGTACATCTTTTCTTCTTAACAAAAGCGTCTTAGCGCTATATTCTTCTGTTAATCTTTTAATTTCCGCAGGTTCTCTTAGACGAATAAACATTACCTCACTATTACTATTATAAAACTTATTTATCTCTTTTTTTATATCTTCATATGGCATATCATTATATTTTGTTGATAAATCTTTTAAATCTGATAAAAATTTCCTATCTTTTTCTGTTTTTTTACCATCCCAGCCTAATATTTCAGCAGCTTTTTTTACTCTATCAATAGAAGATACATTAACAACTTTTATATATTTTGAACATACATTAATAAATGTATCTTTTCCAGTTCCACCAACACCATTTATAGCAATTATTTGTTTCATATTATTACGTTCTCCTTATAATCATATTATAACATGCATATTTTAATAAATACATAAGATTATAAAATCTTTAAATATTTAACTTTATATTTTCCCATAAATCTTTATATTATAAAACTCGAACAAAAACGTTCGAGTCTGATATCTATATGGTGGCTCCGGACAGCTTGAAAACCATCTTTTTTTGATTTTTCAAAATATCTTTCGCCTTTATTTTGCAGCACTTTTATTATCTTAAATTTGTTTAAATTGTTTTAAAAATTTTTGTTTTTTCATAAAAGTGTGCTTAAAGTGTGCTTAGAAATAGCATTATTTTCCATTATAAAAATTCATATAAAAGTGTTATAATACTCACATAAAACTCTAGCAGTATCGGAGTTGATAAATATGATTAATTTTATAGTTGTTGATGATATAGAATTTTATAGAAATGAAATTAATAAAGCTATTGTTACTTTCAGCATAAAATATGATATTCAAGTAAACAAATATGTGTTTGAGAATTATAATAATCATTTCAGAAAAATTGCTAATTCTAAATTAGAAAATAAAGTATATGTACTAGATATAGAAACACCTAGACACAATGGAATTAATGAAGCTGAAAAAATAAGAAAACTTGATGAAAATTGTATAATAATATTTCTAACCTCTTATGAAAAAGACTATTACCCAGAACTATTAAGAATTAGAATGAAATACATTTTTATTTCCAAATTAGAAGAATTCAGAAATATGTTAATTAAACATTTTAAAATTATAATAGATGATTTATATTCTCAAAGAGGAAAATTAATTATTAATCATCAAGGAATTTTACTTAATATCAAATATAATGATATTATTTTCATTCGTTCTAATGATAACAAAAACATAATAAAAACTATAAATAGTGAAATTATAGTAAATAAATCTTTAGACTCTTTACTTTCAATGCTACCTAATCATTTTATAAGAAGCCATAGGGCTTGTATTGTTAACATTAAACATATTATATTTATTAAAAAAGAAATTATATTCTCTAATGGTATTAAAACTAGTTTACTTTCACGCAACTATAAAAATGATGTAATAAATGCTTTCAAAAAAGAACAAAATAATAATGGTGATTAAAATGTTTTATAATGAATTTATTAAATATGGATTAAATTCAAAAAACAAATTAAATCTTGATGAAGTAGCTGAAAAAATCATCAAAGATTTTAAATTGAATAAAAAAGATAAAATGTATTTGATATGTAATAGTGTTAAACAGCTAAGCTATAAATCATATAACATCATATCCTTTTTTCCATTTAAAATTAATTCAGAGGAATAACATACAAATAATGTTCATTAATTAAATATTCAATTCTGTCCTCATACACTATATAAGACACTCTTCTTATATCTCCTTTATACTGTGAAAAATACTTTTCAGTAAATTTCCTTATTTCTACCCTATTCATGTTTTTCATATAAAAATCTCCTTTTTTCGAGGGAATATACTATCATACTTGAATGTTGAATTTTGTCGAATTAATGTATTAAAAAAGACTTTCAAAAAGCCTTTATTTTTATATGGCGAACAGCCAAAGACTTGAACTTTGGATTATATGATTTCAAAAGTTTATAACTCTTTCATACTAACATATAACGTTTCCGTGTACTGTATCAGTGTTCTAGACCACTTCAACTCGATTTCTTTTTCTCACTGCTCATATATATTTATATTATATCATATTTTTATTAAAATATGTTAAATTAATTAAAATAATATTTTGAAGTAACAAAAAAGAACCTGGAAATAACTCCAGGTTTTATTA
>CAYOAY010000094.1:0-2495 GCA_964402155.1 uncultured Muribaculaceae bacterium
AACATATTTAGATTTAAGTTTATTTAATACATTAAATGTAGCAGATATGAATCATATGTTTTATAACTGTGATGCACTAACAAGTTTAAATATAAAAGACTTTAATACAAGTAATGTTCTTGATATGAGTTATATGTTTTATCACTGCGAAGCTCTTACAAATTTAGATTTAAGTAATTTTAATACATTAAAAGTAACTAATATGAGAGAGATGTTTATGTATTGCAAAGCAATTACAAGCTTAGATTTAAGTTCATTTAATACTTCTAATGTAAATGATATGCGTGAAATGTTTTATGAGTGTAATAGTATGAAAAGCTTAATTTTAGGTGAGAATTTTGATGCTTCTAAAACTGCTAGTTTTATTAAAATGTTTTATAATTGTTCATCACTTATAAGTTTAGATTTAAGTAATTTCTTAGTAAAAGAAGAAACTAATGTAACAGATTTAAGTTATATGTTTCAAAATTGCTCAAGTCTTAAAAGTATAAATTTTGGAGATAATTTTTTTGCTAAAAATGTATCTGATATGACATTTATGTTTCAAAATTGTACATCTTTAGAAAGCTTAAATTTAAATATAGTTACATCGGAAAAACTAACAAAAATTAGTAATATGTTTGAAGGATGCAGTGGCTTAACATATGTCTCATTTGGCAATGGTTTTAATACATCAAAAGTAACTAATTTATCAAGATTATTTTATAATTGTACAAATTTAGGTAAAAACGAAGTTATAAATATAAACTTAAATGTATCAAGTTCTAATAGTATAAGTCATATGTTTTATAATTGCACAAATTTAATTGGTGTGACGTTTGGAAGTGAATTCAATACATCAAAAGTAACAGATTTTTCAAGTATGTTTTATGGTTGTTCCAAATTAAAGAGTTTAAATTTAAGTTTAGAATTTTCTTCTGCATCTAAAATGAATTATATGTTTAAAGACTGCACTGAATTGGTTAATATAAAGCTTAAAAATAATAAAAACTACAGTAATACTATTGATTCATCTAATATGTTTTATAGATGTATAAGTTTAAAGACTATAGATTTAAGTGAATTTTCTGTTTCTATAGGCTCATTAAATAGTATGTTTTATGGATGTTCTAGCTTGCTAACAGTTGATTTTGGAGAAATGTCATTAAATTCAACAACTAATTTTACTTCTATGTTTGAAAATTGCACTATTTTGCAAACTATAGATTTAAGTTCAAAAACAGTTTCAAATGCTAATGTATTTGAAAAAATGTTTTATAATTGTTCTAATTTAACTAGTGTAAATTTAAGTGGTGCAAGTAATAATCAAGTAACTAATACTAAAAATATGTTTAATGGTTGTAGTAAATTAACAAGTATTGATATTAGCAAAATGTCATTTAAGTATAGTATAATAAGTTCTAGTAGAGCTGATATAGATGGTATGTTTACAAGTGTTCCGGCAGGAGCAACAATTAAAGTTAGTAGTTCAAGTAATGATAAAGGAACCACAAGAAAAAGTGGATATACGTATCTTAAAGATAGTGGAAACTTTAATTTTGTTCAAGTATAATTTAAAATTATTGATTAGAATTTAGAATTAATGTATAATTTACTTATAATATGGAGGTTTAAAATGACTGAGAATAATGAAAAAATAGAAGAAGTAAGTCTTGAAAGTAATAATATAGAGCCTGATAAAAAAATTGAAGAAACTTTAGATGAAAATAATAGTAATGAAATAGCTAAGGATAATATTAATACAAATGATAATGATATGGTTGAAGTAATTGATAATAAAGAAGATAATAATTTAGATGATAATTCTACTGATTATGAAAGTTCATCTATGAGTAGAGGAAAGAAAAAAGCAATAATAATAGTATTATCTATTTTATTGGTTATTGATATAGCTTTTCTTATAATATATTTTATAGGTATTGATAAGGTTCTTGGTTTTATAAAATAGTATAAATGATATAGTTAATTGTTAAAATTATTATTACTGAAAATAATGATAATAGTGTCAGTAATTTTTAGCAAGGAAAAAATATTATTAAAGAAATATCAAGAAAGCTAAAAAGTAATAACTTAAAAAATTAATATTATGAGAGAAAAAAATGAAATTAGAAAAATTATAGATAAATAATAAATTTGCAAATTGATATACTAAAGGTATAAAAAAATGCAAAAAAATTACAATTTTTATATAAATTATTTTGAATATCTATAATCTATAATTATGTAAACTCAAGTCAGGATAAACGCACGAGATTAAAATCTGAGTAAAGCCCTTTAATATAAGACAACCATAAACATTATAGTTTTATCAGTATGATTAATATTGGATATTTTATTTTAAAATTTATCAACATTTTATACTTGTTTTACCTTAATTCCTTTATTTATAAGTAAAAACTCATGCGTTTATCCTGACTCAAGTTAAAAAATATTGACTTAGGGGGGGGGGTGTTTATGATATTATAGACAAGTAAGATAGTAAGAAAATACTTATC
>CAYOAY010000095.1:0-2493 GCA_964402155.1 uncultured Muribaculaceae bacterium
ATGGATTACTTAAATGTGCTGATTGTGGTCATAATATTGGAATTCGTGCAAGACGCGCTAATGGAAAAAGTACAACAGTTTGTAATTATTATAGAAAATATAATAAAGATTTTAGGCTATGTACTGCACACGGCTTTGATTATGACACTTTAGAACGTGGTATAGTACATGAAATCAAGAAAATAATATATTTAGTTAGCAATGATAAATTAGAGTCAGAGATACTTAAAAAATATAAAGATAATAATGCTTTTAATACTTACATTAAAACAAAAGAAAAACTAGAAATCGAACTTGAAACTATACAAAATAATTTAGATAATATGTATATTGATAAACTTCAAAATAAAATAACTGAAGAAATGTATCAAAGAATACAAGAAAAACTTAATAAAGAAATATCTTTAAAAAAGGATAAATTAAATGAAATTAATGAATATTTAGAAAAGATAAACAAAGATGGAGATACATTTAATACTGTAAAAAAAGAAGTCCTTGAATTTAAAGATAGATATCCAACTAGAGATTTAATCTTAAAACTAATTAAAAATATTTCCATACATGAAGATGGAAATATTGATATTTATTTTAACTTTAAAGAGTTAAATTTTATTTATAATAAACGTGATGCCTGATAAATTCAATCAGAGGGAATAGCTACATTTATAACTTCTTCTAATAATTTTAAATTAGGAGTAACACTTACTATTGCTATAGCACTTCATAATGTGCCGGAAGGTATATCTATAGCTGTTCCTATATATCATTCTACAAATAATAGATTAAAAGCTATATTTTATGCTTTTGTATCTGGTATGAGCGAGGTATTAGGTAGCTTACTTGCATACTTTATTTTATCACCATTTATCAATGACTATATAATGGCAGTTTTATATGCAATTATAGCTGGTATAATGATTCATATATCTATTTATGAGTTAATTCCAGGAGCATATAAAGAAAGTACTTTAAAAGAAGTTTTAAAATATATTATATTAGGTTTTATTGTTATGATAGTAAGTCATTTACTTATGAGTTAAATGATATATGATACAATATAACTTCTATTACATATAATAATGTACAAAATAATAATTCAAATCCCCTACTGAAAATATTATAAAGTAGGGGATTTGTATTTTAATAATTATTTTAAAAATAATAATATATAAATATAATTAATATAATAAGTAATTTTATAATAAACTAGCGATGATTTAAACACTTCGGCAAATAATTAGTTGAATAACTATTCATCACGATTCGTTTTAGAAACGCTTATTTTTTATTTAATTTCCCCTTCTATTGCTATTTTTACTTAAAAGAGGGAAGAATAATTTATTTAAGCATACTTATATATAATTTGGAGTTTATATGCTTATTAAATATAATTAATTATAATGAAAGTAAATATTTATAATTAATTATAAAAATAAAGTTAGGTAAAATAAATATTATTATATAAATAAATGTTTAATATAGAATAAAGGAGTATAACAAAAAAAAGATAATCACATAATCAATGACTATCTATGTTTATCAAAAATAAAATGTTAACATAATATGTATTATACGAAGTAGAAAATAGTAGATTAACTAAACATTTCTAGACTGTATTTCAGCTATTTTAGCAAGTACTTCAGATGCATTATTAGTATCTATTTCATTATATCCAAGTTCATGTAATGCTTGAATTTTAACTGAGTTTATTTCTTCAGTTCTACTTAATTTTTCTTCTTTTTTATGTTCAATTTCTTCAACAAATTTTTTATGTTTTTCAGCTAATTTAGATTTTGATGCACCACCATCTCTATATAAAATCATAGCACTATGCATAATAGATTCCATAACAAATTGTTGTTCTTCATCAAAAACATATTCTTCAGGATCAACAAAACCAAGAAGCTTAACTATATATCCCATTATATATTTTAATTCTTTTACATTTTCTAAACCTTGTATAAAATGTAATAAATATTTATATGTAATATAAGATTCATTATTATTTTCAATTAATTTCTCCTTAATTAAAAATATAATATCATTTAATAATTCTTGTTCTCTAGGTTTTAAATCTCTAAATTCAATAAACTCAGAATGAGAAATGCATGCACTTCCATCATTATTTAGTATAGCATCAACCTTATTAATAAAATCTGTATCAACAACAATATTATTTATTTCAGAAGCTTCATTAATATCTAGTAAATTAAATAATTTCATTTTTTTATCTTTTGGCCATTTTGCAACATCATTCATCTCTAAGTAATTATATATCATTTGTCTAGATACACCTAAATACTTAGCTAATTTTACCTTTGAAATTCCAACTTCTTGTAATATTTCATTTAACTTATTCATAAGCTTATCTCCCCTACTATATATTACAACTATCATTTTACACTTTTTTACAATTTTGTCAATAATATTACAATATAATCAGTAAAATAGAATGAATTTTCTTCGCAATAATTTTTTGTTATAATTATTATA
>CAYOAY010000096.1:0-2317 GCA_964402155.1 uncultured Muribaculaceae bacterium
ATTGATAACATCAATGTGATGGTTATTAGTAATTCAACTAGTGTAAATCCTTTTTCATTTTTAACCACTATAGTATCACCTATCCTCCATATTATTTCTGTTTATAGTTTACCACAATATTTTTTTTATTTCAACAAATTTATAAAAATTAACCATATACTTTCCCCGAGTTTGACAGTTTCATCTTTTTTTTGCTCGCAATTCCTTATAAAATAAGGGATTCATTATTTTTTCAACTTGCGTAATTTTTCAGCACATTGATTTTAAATAAAAAATATGCTAGAATCACATTGTGTTAGTAATATTAATTTCATAAAGGTTTAACAAACGCTAATAATTATAAGGCTTTAAACACTATGCGTATAAAATTTTTGAAAAAAATTTTTAAATAATTTCAAAATATAAAAAATTACGCATTTTTTTCGTGAAGTAAAATCCTTATAAAATAAGGTCAAAACCACATTTTTTGATTCTAAACTGTCAAACTCAGGAGTTTACCACAATATTTTTTTTATTTCAACAAATTTATAAAAATTAACCATATACTTTCTAAAATATTATATATAATATTTGTATATAAATTTTTAGTTTTATTTTCCTAAAGCATATAAAAAAACTTTTATTACAATCTTGTAAAGTAAATGAAAAGAAAACTAGAAATTTCTAGTTTTCTTAATATCCACAATCTCCTACATATTCAACATATAAATTTACAGTAGCTTCATTTCCAGCAGGTGATTTATAAGTGAATTCATCTTTTGATGCAGTAACTTTAGCATTTAAATTATTATCACCATTATTAATATTATATTTGTTTTTAAGATTATTAAGACCATTTATTTGCCATTTTTTTGTTCTCTTAAGTGTATCTCCAACTGCGTCTCTCGATGTATTAACTTTACACTCACTACTTGTTTTTTCACCACTTTCATTAGCACACTTTAAAACATAATCATAATCCTTCTTATTAGAAACTGAAATACCTTTTACATTAAAATATCTTAAGAAATCATTAACCTCCTTACATGCTCTCGCAAATTCATATGAAGAAACTATATAATCTTTATTTTCTCTATCTTTATTTGCAGTATCCTTCATATTTATATTTTTACAATAATTTTTATCATCTTTACTAACACGAAATTCACAACTATTTGTTTTATCTTTTTTAAATACCCCATTATTATTACTATCTTTGCCAGGATTTATAGACCTTGTAGAATTTGTTTTAGATGCATTAAATGTCATAGTTACTTCATGTTCTAGTCCAAATTCCTTTGTACACATTTTACTATTTCCTGCTTTATCATATACGCGGCCTATATTCTTTTTTTGAACAAGTTGTTCTTCTTTAAAAGTACTTGAAACTGTTTCATTAGAGCATCCAGATATTCCGCCGTCTTCACAACTTGCCTGAAATTTAACAAAATCACCAATATACCATTTACCATTTCCTTTTGTACCACTTACCTTGCCTACTGTACATGTTGGTACTTTTTTATCTACACCAAATTTCTTTGTACATTCAGTACTATTTCCTGCTTTATCTGTAATTGTACCTATAGTTTTATCAGAAATATTTGATTCAGTATTAAATGTTTTTGTAACATAAGTATTACCTTCATTATTCTTTTTACATCCTGATCTTTCATCACTGCAACTACCTTTAAATTTTACATCAGTTGTATACCAACTATCATTTCCTTTTGTACCACTTACTTTGCTTACCATACATGTTGGTTTTGTTTTATCTATTCCAAATGTTGTTGTACACTTAGCACTATTTCCTGCTTTATCCTCAACTATGCCAATGGTTTTCACTGAAACATTTGATTCATCAGTAAATTCTTTTGAAACAAAAGTCTTACTATCATTACATCCTGAGCTTTTATCACTACAACTTCCTTTAAATGTAACACCTGTTTTATACCATTCATCATTTTTCACTGCACCACTTATTTCAGTTACTGTACAAGTTGGTTTTGTTTTATCTATTCCAAATGTTGTTGTACACTTAGCACTATTTCCTGCTTTATCATATACAAGTCCAATGCTTCTCGTTCCAACATTCATGTTACCGGTAAATTCTTTTGTTACAGTTTTTGAAGAACATTCAGAAACCTCTTCATTATTTTCATTATTACAACTACCTTTAAATTTTACATCAGATCTATACCAGCGTTCATTTCCTTTTGTGCCACTTACTTTGCTTACCGTACATGTTGGTGCTGTACGATCTAATTTAACTACAAAACTTCCTTTAGCAGTTTTTCCAGAATTTGTTTCTAATGTGCAACTTATATTAGTTGTTCCCTCA
>CAYOAY010000097.1:0-2277 GCA_964402155.1 uncultured Muribaculaceae bacterium
ATAGAAAGGATCAATCAAATAGATTAATAATTTCTATAAGATTGATTATACGAGGCTGATAAGTATGAAAAATATTTATATAACAGATTCAAAGGGGATATTTAAACAAGTTAATACTTATAAAAAAAGTTCTTGGATAGATTTAGTTGCACCTACTATAGAAGAAATAAAGGAAGTATCTAAAATTACTAAAACAGATGAGGATTTACTTACTAAGTTAATGGATGAAGAAGAATTACCTAGAATAGAAAATGGTTATAATGCAACATTAATTGTTCTTGATATTCCGTATGTTACAGATGCTAAATACAAACATAAATATAATACTGAACCACTTGGTATAATAATTAATAATGATGGATTTTTTATTACTATTTCATCTAGAAAACAAAGTGTTTTAGATGATTTTAAAAATGGTAAGATTAAAGATTTTGATGTAAAGAAAAAAACAAAGTTTATAATACAAATACTACTTAAAACATCAGCTATGTATCAAAAGGAATTAGTATTAATTAATAAATATATAAATAATAAAGAAAAAAGTCTTTATAAATCGACTAATAATAAAGAATTAATTGATTTACTTAATGTTGAAAAAACATTAGTATATTTTGCTACATCATTAAAAGCTAATGATATAGTATTAGAAAAACTATCTAAAGGACAAGTATTACAATTATATGAAGAAGATGAATCGTTAATGTTTGATGCTATTATAGAAAATAAGCAAGCTATTGAAATGTCTAATATATATAGAGAAATATTAACTAGTATGACAGATACTTATGCAACAATTATTTCAAATAATTTAAATGATGTTATGAAATTTTTAGCAGGTATTACAATAGTATTTTCAATACCAACTATGGTAGCTTCATTTATTGGTATGAATGTTCCTTTAGGAAGTATTGCAACATCTAATATGAGTTTTATTATAATTATAGTATTTTCGTTTATACTATCTTTAATAATAGCTATTATATTAAAAAGAAAAAACATGTTATAGGAGGTAAAAATATGAAATTAGATAAAAAAAATACTAAACAAATGATGTTTTTGATAATGTTTTCTGCATCTATGTTATGGGTTGTGTTAAATTATACATTATTTATAGATTTAATTGAATTTATATTTAAATTAATACTACCTATAATAGTAGGGGTAGCAATTGCATTTATAGTAAATGTTCCAATGAAAATGTTAGAACGAAAAATATTTAAAATAAATAAAAGGAAACATAAAAAAATAATAAGAGTGCTATCTTTATTATTATCTATATTATTAATATTTGGAATAATATTTTTAATAATGTTTTTAGTAATTCCTGAATTTATTGATGCAATATTAAACTTGAGTAAAAATATATCTAAAAGTTATGATTTTATTAATGAAATTTATGATAAACTAATAAATATATATCCAGAACTTAAAACTAGTTTAAAAAATATAAATATTAAGAATATAATTGATTTATCAACTATATCTGTTGCTAATATAGTAACTATTATTATAAGTTTTTTAACTAGTATGATATCTAGATTAGTAACGTTCTTTATTGGTTTTATTATTTCAATATATATATTATTAGATAAAGAAAATTTATCAAGACAAACAAAAAAAATAATTACTGCATTTTTTTCTGAAAACGTAACTTATAAAGTAGTTAAAATAATTAAGTTAGCTAATAATACATTTTCAAGTTTTTTAACTGGGCAATGTTTGGATGCTTTTTTAACAGGATTTGAGTTTTTTGTTATATTAAGCATAATTAAAATGCCTTATGCTTTAATACTAGGTGTATTATTTGCTATAACAGCACTTATCCCTTATATAGGTGCATTTATAACATTAGTTGTTGGAGCTGTTTTAGTAGCAAGTATAAGTCCAATAAATGCTTTATGGTATACAATAGTATTTTTTATAGTACAACAATTTGATGATAACTTTACATATCCTAAGATAGTTGGTGGAAGTGTAGGTCTTCCTGCGTTGTGGGCTTTAGTTGCAGTTTTAATTGGTGGTAGTATATTTGGTTTTATAGGTATGATTATAAGTATACCACTTGCATCAATTATATATAGTTTATTAAGGGATTATGTAAATAAAAGAATAGATGAAAAAGATGTAATATAATAAAATATGTATTTAAGAATAAAGTTTTGTGTTATTTTAAATATTTTTATGTCTAAATCGATATTATCATAACTGATTTTATCGATTTTAATTTGCAAATTATTTTATACTTTTTGCTTTTTTTATACAATATAATTTGCAAAA
>CAYOAY010000098.1:0-2198 GCA_964402155.1 uncultured Muribaculaceae bacterium
GTCTTATATTGAAACTTGTGGAAGATTTAAGGTAAACAAATTTGAAGCAATGATAAGATTGTTTGAAAATAATCCTTATACATTAAAAGAATTAGAAGCAATACCAGCCATAGAAATGGCTGATATTTGAAGTGCTTTATTAATAATTTATAAAACAGGGTGTGAATAGTTACGTTACTACTCAGCCATAAACTAATGAATATTAATTTATTTGTTAGTTTTTTTCATGTACGCAAAAAACTAGGCAAACAATGTCTGTCCTTCAAATATTGCTTTTATACATTCAAACGGATTTAGATTTCTCAATCTTGCTGTTTTGATAATGCTCATAATTTTTCCAAACCTTATTGCTCCTTTCTCGCTTCTAAATCCACCTGATACTTTTGTTTTTCCTTTTATCATTCTTAAGGCTCTTTCCATAAAATTATTATCATACGGAATAGAAAAGTCATAAATATAAAATAACATACTCTTTTTGTATTTTGCACATCGATTTAGTAAAGTATTTGTTTTTTCTTTCCAATAAGAAGAAAGTATATCATTGTTTTCTTCCGCTGCTCTAGATAATATACTATCAAACTCATCTTCCATTATTTTTATCTCTTCAAAAGTAAATTCTTTTCTTCCAAATTTAGAAATTATTTTACGATTTACTTCAAACTTTAGTAATAATCTATATAGTTCCATAGGCCAAGATATATTATCTATATTTTGTTCTTTTTCTATACAATACCTACCAAAATGTATAATACAATCCTGATTATTTGTTCCATACTTAAAAATACCTGTATCATGATCAGATATAATTGTTCCATAATAATTAGTTAGAATACCATCTTCCTCTATAGGTTTATCTCCTTTTTTATGATGATATTTATATAGTACATTATATTCATTTGCATATCCACGATAATAAGTATCTTTACCATTTTCTTTAGTAGTTGTTTCATCTGTATGTTGGTAAGTTCCGTTTAATATATTATTAGTTATATTATTTAAAGTATCCTCAGTTTTATTACTAAACTCTTCATAAATATTATCAATAGTTCCTTCTGAAATATCAATAACACCATTAGTTAAATCAAATATTAATTCTTTTATTTTATTATATGGAATAGAAAAATAATTACCTAAAGAAACAATAAGCATTTTTAAATCATCATTATATGTTACATCACTATAAAAAGATTTAGGTAATTTTTCTGGTGCATCAGGACTAGTTATAAATATATGCTTTTCAACATATATTTTTGTTTCAATACCAGTTCTATATTTAATAATTTCTTTATCACTCAAATTACCATTTATATAGTGAATAAATTCTCTAACTTCTATATTATTTTGTTTAATTTTTTCTTCTAATTTTTCTTTAGTTAGAGTACTACCTTTATGATTAAACTGTCCACCAGTTTTTCTACTAGTAGTAGTTCTATGGTTATATGTATTAACACCAGTCTTCTTATTTTTATTGACAATCTCTTTGCTTGTAGGAATTCCAGAATTAGTACTATTTTTATTTACTTGATTATTTAATTTGTCAATTAAATAATCCTTATCTACTTCATTGTTATTTATAATTCCTTTTAATCTATTGATTTCATCATATGCTTTTAATAAATCTTCTTGCAATTTTTGATTTTTCTCAATCAGTGGCTTAGTTATTTTTTCTACTTCTTTATCAATTTCTTTTTCTTTTATAGAATTGATATTAGATAATTCATTATTAAGTTTTTTATTATCATATCTCAATTCTTCTACTTCCCATCTTAATTTATCATACTTTGAAGTTAGTTTTTGATTTTTTAGGGCTTCTTTTTCATACATTGTGTAAATATCATTATTATATTTATTTTTACTCATAATTACCACTACCTTAAGTTATTATTAATTATTATAAGTATAATACAAAATTAATAAAAAAGCGAGATACATTTGACTAATTGCTTAAGGTAGTCGTATCTCACATATTCATTTTACTACAAAATAACGTGTTTGTGTCATTAAATTTAATTATTTATGGCTGAGTAGTAACATTTATCTTTTATAAAATTTCTTGCCAAATATTTTTAATATTAGCCAAAACCTCTATAAACCTATCTATTTCCTCATAAGTATTATAAAACGCTAAACTAATTCTACAAGTATTATCAACATGAAAAACTTGATTTAATATCTTTGCACAATGGTTACCACTTCTA
>CAYOAY010000099.1:0-2009 GCA_964402155.1 uncultured Muribaculaceae bacterium
ATGGAGAATAAGAAGTCATAGTAATAGGTAATTCCTCTTCTTTTAATAATTGATCTTTAAACTTAGCTATCATAGAATGTTCTGATGTTCCAATTAAATATAAATCTTCTGCCTCTATTTTATACATCATATTTTCTTTTTCTTCAAAAGACATTACACCATCTACAGCATCAGATCTTATCATATAAGGGGGAATACAGTAAGTAAATCCTTTATTTATCATAAAATCTCTATCATATTAAAGTACTTATGAATGAAGACGTGCTATATCACCCATTAAATAATAAAAGCCATTACCACTAACACGACCTGCTGCTTCTTTATCTAAGCCATTAAAACTCATCATTATATCTGAATGATAAGGAATTTCAAAATCAGGAACAATAGGCTCTCCAAATCTTTTTTCTTCAACATTTTTACTATCATCTTCTCCAATTGGTACATCATCTGCAATTATATTTGGTATTACCATCATTTTATCTTTAATTTCTTTTTCTAATCTTTCTTCTTCTTGCTCAAGATTTGGAATCTTATCTTTTATATTTGAAACTTCCTCTTTAATTTTATTTGCTCCATCAATATCTTTATTACGCATTAAATTACCAATTTCTTTACTTAATGTATTTACTTTACTTCTTGCCTCATCAGCTTCACTTTTAATTTTACGATACTTTATATCCATTTCATATATTTCATCTACTAATGGTAATTTTTCATCTTGAAACTTCTTTTTAATATTTTCTTTTACTATATCCTTACTTTCTCTTATTAATTTAATATCTATCATTATTCAATCTCCTTTAACCTATTTAATATTTTTTCATAAGATGGCATATATCTTTTTTCTACTCTTTCATAATCCTTTACTGTAGGATTAAGAATTCTAGTTAAATCTATATTATTTTTTAAATCAGCTAATTTTACTTCTAAAGCTTCTTTAGATGCTTCTTTAACTATTTTATCAATATAAGATATATAATCTGTATTATTCTTTCTTGTTAACATATCTATATCATCTACTATCTTACTTGAAAAACCAATTTCTAATAAATCATTTTTAGATACATTTTTATCTTCTATTACATCATGTAAAAGTGCTATTACCTTTTCTTCTTTTGTATATACATGTCTATATACATAAAGAAGATGCAATATATATGGTAATCCTCCTTTATCAGTATCATGTTTAAATAATTCACTTGATATTTCAAGTGCTTTATATATTAAATCATTACTTTCCTTTAACTCATCATATTTACTTACTTCAAAATAATCTTTTAACATATTTCCTCCTATTTAACTTCTTCAAATCTATATTCTTGCTTTATATTTGGATATTTTTTACTATCTACTTTACTAATAAACATATCATAAGGCCTTGCATATATTCCATTTATATGATTAGTATTACTATTATTAAAACAATAATAAATAACTAAATCTTCATTAGTTTCACTATGCTTAGCTAATGCTATAACATATGCATAAGAACCTTTAAAATGCTTATATAATGTATTTACTTTAACTTCTCTCATGTATTACTCCTTATTTTTTATTTTATACATATTAGCACAATTATAAAGCGAATCATCACAAAATATATAATTAGTAGGAATATTAACAGGCTTATAATATGCTGCACCTGCATATTTTGCAACTTTAATTGAAGCTATATTACTAGGTACAATAGATAAATACAAATCTTTATTATCTAATTTTCTAATATTCTTAACTAACATATAAAGAGCTTTTTTAGCATAACCATTATTTCTATACTCTTCATATATAAAATAAGATAAATTACCTGTTAATTCACTAGTTTTATAAGTATATATTATATGTCCTATTTCTTCAAAAGAATCATTTAAAATAATCTTAAAATAAATTTCCTCTTCATCTTTTTGCATTAATAAAGTTATCTCATTATCACCTACAAAATATTCATCCATAATCAAAATCCTCGTATAATCAATCTTATAGAAATTATTAATCTATTTGATTGATCCTTT
>CAYOAY010000100.1:0-1940 GCA_964402155.1 uncultured Muribaculaceae bacterium
TTCATCAATAATATTATCTATTTCTAATTGTGTTAAATTTTTAGTATCTATAATAGTCCCCCCTTTCTTTATTAGTTTTAATAATAATTTTTCATAAATAATCTCATTCCCTTCCTTCAATACTATTTAAATTCTTCTAATAACTCTTTCATCTCTAAATATTCTTTTTCAGTTGGTTCTTCTTTTTTCACATCTTTTACCATTCCAAACCATAACACCATCAGGATCATATCTAATATGTGGTGCTTTTCTACCATTTGTTATATCATCATAATTGTCTGCAATATCATTAACTGTTATAAAACTTTGTATTTTATTATTTGATGAATAAGAGTTTAAATAACCTTTAACATAAACTATATTACATTTAACAAAAAAATCCTTATATATTGTATAAAGATCTCTTTTAATATTTAAACTAGAATAAGTTTTAGAGTTATTAAATTTAGTTGTAGTTAAACCAAATTTAATATATTCATTATTGTTATCTGTAATGTTATTAATAACACCAGAAATAATTATTTCGTTTATATCTACAATCATATATCAGTCCTTTCTTTTAATTAATTTTAATTATTTTAAATTTATATTTTTATATATATTTTATATTTTATTTTAATATTTATTTTATGGTAGAAAAATACTTCTACAATCCCTAGAAATATTTTGCCATACCCCTAGGAGTTTATTTCTATACATCTAACAATTTATTTCTTACCTCGTTTGATAGATATATAGTTCTTTTATAATTAATTACTTTAATAATTATTAGGTTATTATCTTTAAGTTTCTTTAAAGCACTTGTTATTGTTCTTTTAGATACATTCATTCTAGTAGAAAAATACTCATTATTAGCATAGCATTCATTATTTAAGTTTAATGATATTATTAAAGACATTAGTATTTTTTCTGTTGCATTTAATTTTTCATTTTTTATAATAAAATCAGGAAGTATAGAATATTCACATTTTAATCTTTTATTCATATATCTTCCTATCTCTCAAGTTCGTATGATTTATCATAATCATTATAAATAACTTCTTTATTTTGCTTATCATATTCAAAATAAAGTGTATCATTATACTTATCTATTACTCTAATTTTATTTCTATTAAGCAAATACAAATCAAAATTATCAGTATTTAAATTATCTTTTAAATATCTTAATATATAAAATTGTTCTATTGTATCTACTTTATTTTTTAATATATCTTCTTTACTTAATAATCTCATTTAATCGCTCCTTTCTAGTTTTTATGAAAAAAACTTGTATAGGTTATACAAGTCTTGAAGAAAAAAAGAGTACAATATCCCTGTGTGAGTGTTTATTTTAAATCCGGCTCAAGGATTATGATCTTATACTATATATAAGATTGTGATACTAACATAAATCTACGAACATTTACTGTATCACTATACTAGGTATTTATCCTAGTAGATGAATCATATACATTCCTTTGGAATACTCGTTATATATAAGATATTTATATTTTTCAAGTATTCCTAGATGCTTTTTTAATCCAACATTTGTTATTGATAACTCTTGTTGAATTTCACCAACATTTAGATGTAAGATATTTCTATCATATCCTTTTGCATAAATATATGAGAATATTTTTTTACCCTCTGGATTGATATTTTTATCTTTCCATAATCTTGGCGGAACTTCTAGTTGTTTCCTAGCCAAATATTTTTTCCTCCTTTCTATGCAATTAACATTACTTTTGTTTTCGTTAACTTTGGTTAACACAATACCAATATATATCATAATTACTAACTTGTCAATAGTTTTATTAACAATTTTATCATTTTTGTTGACTTTTGTTAACACTTATAGTAAGATTAATATGTGAGGTGTTAGAAATGCAAGAAAAAAAGATTGGCGAACTTATCGCTGAACAAAGAGAAAAAGCAGGTTATTCTCAAAGACAACTTGCAAA
>CAYOAY010000101.1:0-1787 GCA_964402155.1 uncultured Muribaculaceae bacterium
AAGTATTTACCTAGATTTATTCAATTAATTAAAATTTTTCATGTCTTTATCCTGTGATATTTACCTATTTTTTAATAAAGGACTTTTTTCATAAAATGTATTCTCATAATATGTTCTTATTACCTCTAATCCTTTAAATTCTATCTGTCGGGTTCTTTCTCTTGATACACAATACTCATCTGCAATATCTTGCAAAGTATAATTTTCATTAGAAAATAATCTTTTTAATATTATATCTACAGACTTCATTTTATGATAAGCAGTTTGATATAGATTATAATTTTCTTCTATACTATTATAATATATTTTAAATCTGCAATAAATAGACTTATCATCAAGTAGCTGTTGCAATTCATCTATGTAACTATTTTTTAACATACCTTTTCTTTTTAACATAGCAATTGTCTTACTTAGATATAATTTTTTTTCTTCTTCAAAATCAATTATAGAAGAATTACTATTTATAAATATATTTGAATTTACTTTAGCATATTCATTTTTTAATAAACAAAGTAATTTATCAATATCATAATCTAGATTTTTATCTTTTGATAAAATATTTCTTAGCTTTAAATTATACATGTCAATAATACTATAATATCTATCAATTATTTTATGACTTAAATATATATAATTAACCTTTTTATTTAACTCTTGTAATTCTTTTAGCAAAATATCAATATCATCATTTGTAGATAAAGAATTTTTATATCTTGTATAAATTTTTCCAAATTCTAATATAATTTTTTTCTCTTTTTCACTATAATCTTTAACAATAGTTTTACTTATATATTTTTCATCTAACAATTCTTTTATACTTCTTATTAGCTCATTTTGTATAAAATCTTGTTCAATATTTACTTTATCATCTAAAACAAAGTCGCCAATACAAATATCATTACTATCATCAGTCGGTAACAATGATAAATCAAGCGATAATGTATTACTAACATTGTCAGCTACTTCTAATAATTTTGTAATTTTATTTACATAATTTATAATTATATAAGTTATTTTTTCATCAATATTACTACCGTAATAATCAACACATCCATATTTAAACAATTCATCAATTATATAATGTATCTTTTTATCTTCAACGTTATAATCTTCAATATTATTTATAATAGTTGATTTTAAGTTTTTATATAATTCACCATTTTTACACATAAGTAAAACAGCTTGATATAAATCTATTTGTTTTCCCTTAAGCATATACTGTCCTTTTATTTCATTAGCTTTAATAAGTCTATATAATATTCTTGCTGGTATTTTTATATTCTTAGATAAATCAATTATATTTCTTAATATTTCTAATTTAATCCAGTAAGTTGCATAAGTAGAAAACTTATATCCTTTTGTTTCATCAAATCTATCAGCTGCTCTAATTAATCCTTCATTACCAGCTTGTATCAAATCTTCAAATGATACTCCCTTATTAATATACTTTTTCGCAATAGAAATAACCAATCTTAAATTAGATTCAATTAATATCTTTCTAGCATTTAAATCACCATTATTCTTAAGTCTTGCATATTTTATTTCTTCTTCTCTAGATAATAAAGGAATGTTTTTAAATAATTTAAAATAGTCTTTAATAATATCATCAGATACACTTAGTGAATCTTTTTTTGTTTTAAAATTTATGTCCATACATATACACCATCTTCTAAAAAATTATATGGTATATAATAGCACTTTGACATGTTATAGTCAAATAATTATGTTAAAAGACAGTAAAATAGAATGAATTTTCTTCGCAATAATTTTTTGTTATAATTATTATA
>CAYOAY010000102.1:0-1629 GCA_964402155.1 uncultured Muribaculaceae bacterium
TTACCTTAATTATACATCATAATCAAACATTTGACTCAAATTTTTGTAATTTTTACAAAAATCTTTTTTTGCATGTATTAAAAAGAAGAAAAAAATTTATTCTTGCTCTAAAATATATCTTTCCTTCTTTTTCTACTTACTTTTTTACAAATTAACAAAATTTATTCTATTTTACTGATTAATTTTTCTTCCACTGAGCTTTAAATACAATTTGAATCCAGTCATACCCTTCTTCTGAAGGATATTTTTTAACATAATTTTCTATGTCATTTATAGTAACTTCAGTTAAAATTTTTCCTACATCATTTTGTGTTTTATCTTCACAATTTAGTTTTTTTCCTATTTCATAAGATTCACCACATTCATTTTTATATGGATCTATAGTAGAACTACCTTTAATATAATTAATTTTAGCTTTCCAGCCGACAAATTCATAGCCATCTTTTTCTATGCCTAATTCTTCCTGTGTTTTAGCTTTTATAGGATATCCATCAATGATTCCAAATCTATTATTATAATAAGCTTTATCTAAATAATTAGTAGCAAAAGTATTAGAACTATCATTATTAACTCTAAAGACTAACATGGTGTCATTATTTATTTTGTAATTATCATTCGTTTTAACATTTTCACCAACATTATAATATACTCTAATTCTAGGCATTGTTGAAAAAACAAGTTCAATAAATGAATACTCATTTCCTGTATTTGAATTTAATATATTATTATATAAAAAACTTTTTATATCACCAAACTTAACGTTTGAGCTTGGAAGAATAGTTTCATTCTCATCGTCACAACTTACTACATTATCCTCACTAGATACATTATTTCTATTGCAATACATAATGCTAGCTTTCCAATCAGGTATCGTATATTTATCTTTAATATGTTTGACATTTTCGCAATCAGCCGTACTATTACTATCCTTTTGACATATATTTATTTTTAATTTATTATCATAATATTCTTTAGCATTGAAAGGAAATTTTACTATATCATAATACCATGCATTTGTTCTTAAAAAACTTTGCATCAAAGTTCTATATTCATTTTCTTCAGCATTTTTTGTTCTATATAAAGAAACTATACGGCTATTATCATCATCACCTTTAATTAGTTTATATTGTTTTGTGCCACTATCTCTTCGCGTACCATCCGAATTATAAATTTCTGAAACACCATTTTTATAAGTGTCATAACCTTCATAATTTTTATCATAATTAAAGTATTTATAATTATCAAAAACATACTCTTTATCTATTTTATAATAAACGTTTATACGAGGAAAATTACTTACTATTTGCTCAGTTCCATCATAGTTTAAAATTAAATTACCACTACTATTAAAATCAAAAGTTGAATAATTATTAGTTAAATCTCTATTAGATTTATCAAATATCTTAGTAGATGATGAAAATTGAGTTAAAGCTGCTCCTAAAAATAACAAGAAAGCTATTAAAAGTGTATATAATACAGAAGTTACTGCAAAACCTTTATTATTTAGCATATAAGTATCACTCCTATTCTTAATATATAATAACATTTTTTTAATAAAAAAACCATATTTTTTAAATTTGAGTTTCGACTTTTTACAAAAATTTTTATCTATTTTTTTATAAAGTATAG
>CAYOAY010000103.1:0-1550 GCA_964402155.1 uncultured Muribaculaceae bacterium
CTATACTTTATAAAAAAATAGATAAAAATTTTTGTAAAAAGTCGAAACTCAAATTGTTTTTTTATATAAAAAAATAATAAAATATAGTATAATTATACTTGAGGTGTATTTTATGTTTGAAAATAAAAAAATGTTTATATTAGGGTTTGCAAGAAGTGGATATGAAGCAGCTAAATTTTTAATAAAAAGGGGAAATGAAGTATTAATAAATGATGGTAAAGAAGAAAATAGGCAAGATCAAAAAAAGATTAAAGAGTTAAAAGATTTAGGTGTTAAATTTTTCTTTGGATCTCATCCCGATGATTTACTTGATAGTAGTTATGATTATTTAATTAAAAATCCTGGTGTTCCTATACATCATAAATATGTTATTGAAGCAGAAAAATTAGGTATAGAAGTTATTAATGAAGTTGAAATGGCTTATAGATTGTTACCTAAAGATGTTACTTTAATAGGAATTACGGGTACTAATGGTAAAACAACTACAACTACTTTAATATATGAAATATTAAAAGAGGCTAATAAAAGATGTCATTTAGCAGGTAATATAGGATATCCATTATGTAGTTTTTTAGATAAGTTAAAAAAAGATGATATTATTGTTATGGAAACATCATGTCAGCAGTTAAATAATTTAAAAGAATTTAAACCTAATATAGCTATTATGACTAATTTATCTAAAGCTCATGTAGATTTTTTTGATAATAGTTATCAAAAGTATAAAGATGTTAAAACAAAGATATTTGCTAATCAAACAAAAGATAATATAGCAATACTTAATTTAGAAAACGAAGAAGTACTTAATCAAACAAAAGATATTAAGTCAAATAAGATATATTTTTCTAGTAAAAATAAAACTAATTGCTATTTAAAAGATGATATTATTTATTATAACGATGAAGAAGTATTAAATATTAATGAAATGATTTTAGTTGGAATTCATAATATAGAAAATGTAATGGCGGCTATTTTAGCAGTAAAACAGTTAGGTGTATCAAATGAAATTATTAAAAAGGTATGTTATAGTTTTAAAGGGGTAGAACATAGATTAGAGTTTTGTTGCAAAATAAATGGTGTTAAATATTATAATGATACAGAAGCTACTAATATTAAATGCACTCAAATAGCTTTATCTTCATTTAAGGAACCTGTAATATTAATTTTAGGTGGATTAGATAGGGGACAAGATTTTAATGAACTTAAAAGTTATGTTAAAAATGTTAAAGCTATTATAGGAATTGGTCAGTGTAGAAAAAGAGTAGAAGAATTTGCTATAAATGAAAATATTCCTTGCTTTATTCATGAATTTTTAAAAGACACTGATAATGATATAAAAAAAATATCAAAAAATGGTGATGTTGTGTTATTATCTCCTGCTTCAGCTTCTTGGGATCAGTATAAAGAGTGCGAAGAAAGAGGGAAAGAATTTAAAGAGTTTATTGCAAAATAAGTCGTCTGTCAATAATTTAGGAAAATGTCTCAAATTTTTTTAAAGATTAACGGGAAATATTCTCGTTTTTGTTTGCATTATATAACTTATTCAATTGATG
>CAYOAY010000104.1:0-1511 GCA_964402155.1 uncultured Muribaculaceae bacterium
ATAAAAAATTATTAGAGACAAAATTAAAAGAAATGAAAAATTTAATAGAGAATAACGAAAGTTAAGTATGGCGAGTTTGCCATATTTATATGAGGTAAAAAATGAAAAGATTATTAAAAATTAGTTTTGATTTATCTTTATTATCTTTTATACCAATAATTTCATGGTTTTTATTAGGTATAATAGTTGATAAAAGTTTAATTAATATTTTTACTTTAACCTATCCAATACAATTTATATATTATATATTAAAAGCAGTATTCTCTACTGGTGCTAATATTTGTAAGGAAAAGGATAAAAATGAAAATGCAGTAATGTCAGGTATGATTATAGGAACTATTGTTGCTGTAATTATTTTTTCAATATTATTATTTAATATAGATAATTATATAAATTTTATGAACATGGATATTAATACATATAAAGTGTTCACCATATATTCCGTATTACAATTATTTATTTGTTTAGAATTTGCAATGGTGTTAAATAAATTATATTATGAAGAAAAAAATACATTAGCAAATAAATACTCATTAATATTTAATTTATTAAATTTTATATTATTAATTGGAACATCTTTAATAACCAAAAATCAAATTGCTATAATTACTATGACACTAATTCCGTTGGCATTATTTACTTTGTATATTTATATAAAAAATAGTAATAAATTCAAATTACAATTAGATGTTTTAAAATGTATTAAATATGATTCAGTAGAATTGTTTAATAATATTGCATTTTTCTTGATTTTTTTATTTGGTTTAAGTAATGCTTTAGAGTATGGTGAACAATTTGCAACTGCACTTACATTTGTGGCTCTTATAACAGATACTCAATGGGATACTGCTGATGCAATAGTTACTGCAGCAACTATTGATATAAGTAAAAACGAATTTAACTATAAATATCATAGGAATAATGCTTATAAATTATTAGGTTTATTGTTTATAACTAGTTTTATTATGTTTGTTTGTTTATATGGTTTTTATGATTTGAATTTTAAAATTACAATGATTTATTTTGGATTTGAAATTATAAATTTCATAATTTATCCTATATACAGAGTTAAAACTTGTTATTTACAGTTGGAATGGTCTGCATTTAAAACAACATCTAATAAAATATGTGCTTCTATTTTAAGAATGATGATGTCTTTATTAAAAACACCATTTTGTACAGGTATTGGACAAGTTTGTTCATCAATATATCAATTTATCTCTGTAAGTATAATTTTCAAAATAAATTATAATGTAGATAAAGATGGAAAAGTAACATCAAAAAAAATCATTAGTAAAGACAATGCTTAATTGGCATTGTCTTTATCGTTTTTAGACATATATTTTTTTAGTGTAGTATTTTGTAATTTTAAATATTCAATTTTAGTTCCCATTGCTTGTTCATCTTTAAAATATCCAAGATAGTGAAATCGATTCTTTACTTTAATCAAGCATTCAATATTTTCTTCTAGTGCTTTAGCAATATTTTCTATGATATATTCTTCTTTTTTA
>CAYOAY010000105.1:0-1500 GCA_964402155.1 uncultured Muribaculaceae bacterium
ATATAAAATAATTGATGGAGTAAATACAAGAGTTAAGGAATATGAAGAAAAATAAAAGACTAAATATATATAATTAATTTAAATCACCAAACTAGGTATTAATCATAAAATACTTTGAAGGAGTGATAATATGGTTATAATAGATGCTGGGCATGGGGGATAATTTTATGTACTGGTGCAATTAGAACAGGTTGAAAGCTTTATAATACAAAAGTTTTGCTGATTAGTGAAAATAAAGGTTAGGACAATAATGAATTTAATTTGGGAAGTGTTTATAATGTTTCGAGAAGCATTGATAAAAAGAAGAAATATATAGCATTTTTAACTATATAAAGTCTAATGAAAAAACTTATAATAAAAAACATTAAAAATATCATAAACTTGGTAGATAATACACTAATTTTCAGATGTTCAAATAACCGACAAAACATCGAAAATGCGTTGACAATATTGGCAAAAAGTGGTAAAACATTTCTCGAATTAATTAAATTATTTTGACTTGGATTTTATATTCGGTGGAGGAGGACTTTATTTTAAGTTCTCCTTTTGTGTTTTAAGTTAATTTTTTCAAAATAAAATTTAAAAATAATGGAGGTTATTATGAATTTAGAAATAAAATTAGTAAATATTGATGAAAGGGAAAAATTAGAAAAATTATTGCAATTATATTTACATGATTTAAGTTTATATTTTCCAATTACTTTTAATTCTAGTACTTGTGAGTATGAATATGATCTAAATAAATATTTTGCAGATAATTATGCATATTTTATTAAATCAAGTGATGAAGTTTTAGGTTTTATCCTTGTAGATGATAATTTAGAAAATAATTATGAAATAAGTGAAATGTTTGTTTTAAATAATTATAAAGGGAAAAAAATCGGTGAACAAGCAGTTATGAAAATTTTTGATTTGTACAAGGGAAATTGGACAATTAAAGCCGTACCTCTTTCTCCTGTTGCAGAATCTTTTTGGAAGAAAACGGTTAATAATTACACAAACGGGGATTTCAAACTGGAACACACTGGGAAATATGAAAGAGCAGAATTGTATTTTACAAACTTTTAAAATATGAGTTTATAGTGATCTCGTTATCAAAAAAATAAATTATATAAGGAGGTAGTTTGAATGAAGAAGGAAACTACAAAAGAAGTTAAGCCATCTATTTCAGTTGTAAAAGCAAGTTCAAGTTCATTTGCTTGTGCTTCTGGAACTTGTCATTGCAGTGCTTAATTTATAATGGTGAAAACAGTTTCTGTTTTCCACATCAATTTGTTTTGAAGGTGGTTTTACTTATGCCACTATGTATAAATCAAGACATAATTATAGTAAATAATAAAGTTGAAAAAGACATTTTTCTATATGATCGGAAAAACAGAGTAAAAAGTATCATAAATGATGATATGTTTGAAATATTAAACTATATTTATGTAAATGTCAATCTTTTTTGTAGGTTTTTGGTAAAATTAAGTTGTAGTTTTAATTGGCTACTTTTTGATT